>JAJQIL010000142.1 GCA_021199235.1 Lachnospiraceae bacterium
TTGGGACATTTTCTCTTGTGGTATATAAGGACATTATCATAAATGGCCCATAAAGAATATTGACAATGAAAAAATAGATTGACAAAACCGAACAAGTGTTTTAATCTTAATTCAGTTTTTCTTTTTGACGTTTTCTTTCATGCATGAGTTCCCCCGCACAAAAAGCCTTTCTGTGTAAAAACAGGAAGGCTTTTTGAATGTGGTTGGGGTATGGTTTGATTCTGGATCCAGATGTTTATTCATCTGCTGGGATATCTGCAATCAGTTCCGCAAAGTCGATTGTAAAGTCATCAAATACGTTCACCGGAATCTTATCCTGGAATGAGTACGCAGTGAAGTCAAAATGTTCTTCCTTGCGGACGTATACCATCACACTTTCTTCCGCCGGATCAATGATCCAGTATTCACGGACACCAGCGTCAGCATACAGGTTCAGCTTCCGCACGTAATCATGGCCGGGATTGGATGGAGATACTATCTCAATGATCCAGTCGGGCGCACCAGTACATCCCTTGTCAGTAAGCTTGGAGCGGTCGCAGATGATGGAAATATCAGGTTCAACAGTGTTCTCTCTGTCCTTCCGTAATTTGACAGCGAATGGAGCAGGATAGACACGGCAAATACCTTTTTTCGAGCGAATGTGGTTATAAATCAGCGCATACAGACCGCCGATAAGTTCCTGGTGGATCCGGCTGGGGGCGGACATATAGTAAATCTTTCCGTCAATCAGTTCGGCACGAATATTTTCCGGAAGATTCCAGTAATCATCTTCGGTGTAAATTTGTTCTTTGGGTAACGGCATAATAGCACCTTCCTTTCTATGGTTTTGCAGTCTGTTTCAACAGATCAATATGTTTTAATCCTCTAAGAGCGAAGCAAGGAAATCCTCTGTACTGCCTGAAAAATTTTCACTGGCTCCCGTCTCAAACATTCGGTCAATTTCTGTGATAGCTTCCTGAGTTTCCTCATTTGGAGTGAATTCAGGGTATACATCTACGCCGGATAGTTTACCGATATTTGCAAGAATGTTGATAACAAAAATCATTTTATCTTCTGGGATACGGTCGATCATTGATTTTGCTATTTCCCGATAACTCATAATTACACTTTCCTCTCAGAGAATCATAGTTACTCCATTGCTTGTTTTACATTGCCGAAAATGAATTCATCTTTCATTTCTGCAATACTATTATCGTAATCTTCAACATAAGGGTCGAAAAAATTATGAAGATCATCAATGCAATTATCATACTCTCCTTCAATATCGCCCCATAGTCTTTCACGCTGGAGAAGATTACTAGTTAAAAGCTGAACAATAAAATTTTGGTTGACATAATAGAGGGCATTAATAAAATCTTTGCTTACATTATCAGTGTTTTCTTCCAGCTTGTCAATCTGGTTTACAATTAATTTTTCAGAGTAGCTTTCTGCAAGGGCTATCTGCTGAGAATCATCGTTTCCCCATTGATCGGTGAAATAATCAGTCAATTCACCTTTACGACGGATCCGATCATTGATAGCCCGAACAATGAAATTGTTAACACTTTCGCCAATTTGCTCAGCGTGTAATCTTATTCCTTTCTTTTGCCCTTTTGGCAAAACTAATGAAATACGTTCAACTGTTTCAGCTTCATATTTTGCATTAGCTGCTTTTCGTGCCTCAGTGTAGCCGGAATATGAACTTACTTTTTTTATATCCATAACCTGATCTCCTTAAATAAATATGTGTAAAATATTGTAACATGAGCGAAAACATTGAACAATGTACAATTTCAACAAAATACATTGTACAAGATTGTGACTATTGCCAATTGATATTATACATTGTACAATGTATAATGAGAACCATCAAGAAACAGAGCAGCCGGGAACCGAAAGAACCCGAAACCACGTGGCAATATACCTGTGAACCAACGAACACGGCGGCAATAGTCAGGAAGATTCCAGCGGGGCGGCTCTAAATTCAAAAGAGGAGGAGCAGGAACATGAAATACAATCTTTCGAGAATCATGACAAGGGCATGGAAGAACTTTCGCAAAGCGGAAAGCGAGATCACATTCGGCGAAGCACTTCACAGGGCCTGGCTGAGTGCGAAAGCGGAGACGGTCAACGAGCAGCGCATTGAAGCGGCGAAGCTTGGAGCAGGCGTCACGGAAGAAGTAAATACCTGGTCAGCATGGAAACAACTGGGTTATGAGGTAATCCACGGAAGCAAGGCGCTTTTCCAGGCGGTGCTGATCTGGGGGAGTAAAGGCGATAACGCCACCTATAAAGCTTCATTCTTTGGAGCTTCGCAGGTACAGGCGATTGCAGCAGTATAAAGAGAGAACCCGCCACGGAGGAACGACGGCAGAGAGGAGAAAGAAATGAGATATAAAGGATTTTATGTTTACGAACACGAAAGGAACACCTTACGCCGCGAACGCTTTCAACTTTGTCCTGAAGAATATCGTTGCTGCCTACAATAAGCGCGAAAATGCCAAAGCTGAGCGCGAGAGCCGGGAAGCTGATATTCTCCCGCACATTTCGGCCCACACCTTACGACATACAGCTTGCACAAGATTCGCAGAATCAGGGCTTGAGCCGAAGGTATTGCAGATTATAATGGGGCATAGTTCTATTTCAATTACGATGGACGTTTACACACATCTGGACTTTGAACAGATTCAGGAAAAAGTTGATGCTATACAGTACAAGATCGGATAATCAGGAGCCGCCAGCCGGGACAAAACCGGGAGGCGGCTTACGTTTTTTTTCGAAAATATGACACAAATATGACAAAATAGGGCTTTTTACAAAATACGCATCTCAGAGAACCCTTGATTTTACAGGCAAAAAAGATATTTTTCAAAAAATATTAGCACTCACCTCTTGTTAGAGGATAGTAAGCTTTATGATGTTTTATCAGGCTTCATAAATGCGATAAAATGGGCATTCTTGGGAAAATGGGATTTCGTCAGGAGACGTCAGATTTCGTCAAAAGTCATTCAAATGGCGTAAAAATTGGCGTAAAGAAAGCTGGCATACTGGGTTCGTATCAAATTGCGTATATGTAACATTATCGCCAGATCAGGACAAAAAATTGAATAGGAACTGTAGGAAGAAGACGTTCAGAAATGGGCGTCTTTTTTGTTTTCAGAACAGGTAGAAGGCGTTCAAAATTGAGCGCCTTTTTTGAACTCGGATTCGAGGAGGAATTTTATGATTACTCATTTTATTGCTTTTTGTTTGGGCGGCTTTTTCGGAGTCGTGACGATGTGTATGTGTTTCGCAGCAAGTGAAGAGGACCGCAGAAATGGAAGCTATGACGAAAAGGAGGATGTAAAGGAATGAATACACAGATTATCTGCCTCGGAAACCAGAAAGGCGGAGTCGGAAAAACCCAGACCTGTGTGAATCTTGGTGTTGATCTGGCACGGCAGGGAAAGAAAGTTCTGATTGTGGATCTCGATCCCCAAGCCAGCGCGACAATCAGTCTGGGTTTTCCACGTCCAGATCAGATTCCGGTTACGGTATCAACGGTCTTAGGAAAAATTTTGACGGATCAGCCAATTAATCTGGGAGAGGGAATACTGCATCAGGCAGAAGGGGTTGACCTGATGCCAGCGGATATTCAGCTATCCGGTATGGAAGTTTCTTTGGTGAATATGATCAGCCGGGAGACGGTACTGCGCCAGTATCTGGATACAGTGAAAAGTCAGTATACGCATATTCTGATCGATTGCCAGCCATCGTTGGGAATGCTTACTGTCAATGCTCTGGCAGCGGCCACGCGCATTATTGTGCCAGTTCAGGCTGAATATCTTCCGGCTAAAGGATTGGAACAGCTTTTACAAACAGTCGGTAAGGTCAGGCGGCAGATTAACCCGACATTACAAATTGATGGGATTCTTCTGACTATGGTAGATAAACGGACTAACTTTGCGAGAGAAACGGCGTCACTGATCAGGGACACTTATGGAAGAAAAATCAATGTGTTTAAAACAGAAATTCCGTTTTCAGTAAAGGCAAAAGAAGCAACTGCTGCAGGTATGAGTATTTATGCTTATGACCCTAAAGGGAAAGTGGCGGGAGCGTACATGGAATTGACGAAAGAGGTGTTGAATCTTGAAAAGCAGCGCGAAAAACATAAAACTTGCGTCCGTTGATGATCTATTTAAGACGGACGAAGGACGGGCGGATGATGAGAGGGAACGTGTGCAGGAGATTGCGATTTCTGAACTGCATCCCTTTAAAGATCATCCCTTTAAGGTTTTGGATGATGAAAAAATGATGGAGACAGTTGAGAGTGTACAGCAATACGGCGTTCTGGTTCCGATTATAGCACGACCGTCGTCAGAGGGAGGATATGAGATTGTTTCCGGTCATCGTCGGCATAGAGCCTGTGAACTGGCAGGGAAAGAGACAATGCCGGTGATTGTGCGTGAATTGGATGATGATGAAGCCGTTTTGCTGATGGTGGACAGTAATCTGCAAAGGGAGAGCATTCTTCCGAGCGAGAGGGCATTTGCTTTGAAGATGAAGTTGGATGCAATGAAAAGACAGGCAGGACGACCTACCAAAGAAAATTGTTCCCAAGTTGGGAACAATTTATCGAAACGTTCAAGCGAACTTCTTGCTGAAGAGATGGGACAAAGCAAGAATCAAATCTTTAGATATATTCGCCTTACGGAACTGATTCCTCCATTACTGGATATGGTGGATGAAAAGAAGATCGCCTTTAATCCAGCATATGAGTTGTCATTTCTGAAACCAAAAGAACAGGAAATGTTGATTGAAACAATGGATTATGAGCAGGCAACGCCGTCACTCTCCCAGGCTCAGCGATTGAAGCAGTTCAGCCAGGATGGACGATTAACGGAGGATTCTATGCTTGCGATTATGTCTGAGGAAAAGAAGCCAGTACAGGACCGGGTAATGTTTACATCGGACGTCCTGAGAAAGTATTTTCCGAAGGACTACACGCCGAGAAAGATGGAGGAAACGATTATCCAGCTTTTGGAACAGTGGAAACAAAGGCGGCAGATGCAACAGGAACAGCAGCGGAAAAAACGTAATTCCCGGTGAATTATTTACACAACTATTTTTAAAGCTGCCGTGATGAATTTCTTTGAGCAGAAGCCGGATACCGTTTGCTTTCGACACTGGCTACAGCTTTATGAAACAGAAAACTATGAATATTCAGAGCAAACCACAGAAGAATGGAAGGAGATTTTGCTATGCGCTATACAACGTACATTACTGCGAATGACAGGGAAAACAATGAAATTTTATTCAGGGATGCGGAGCATGAACGGTTCTGCCTGCAATCGTTGGAAAAATGCAGATGGTGTGATGTTTACCATGAGGCATTGGTGTACTGCCTGGGTATTGACAGAGATACGCGGGAACACATAGATCGCATTTACGATTTCAAGAGCGGCGATGTGAAACCGGAATGCCTTCATGAGGGGTGGCAGACAAGTGGCAGTATGCGAACGGTCCGGATGGCTTTTAACCTCTATTGTAACGGGACACCGAGTGTGTATGGCATCAAGAACTCGAAAGATAAGCTGCGTGAGTGTGCTGAGTATTCCGTGAGCGATTTGTTCAGCTGTGGCTATGCGAAATACTTTTGGGAAGCAGTGAAAATCCGCTATCCGGAATATTGTGGCTGAGCGGAGGGAGAACAAATTGACTGGGTGTGGCCTGTATTTCAGATGTAGGCCGCGCTCACTCCAAAGATAACAAGACAAGACTCCTGAAAGAAATGGAGGTGTGATATGGAGAATAAATTCGAGTTTGATTATTTCCATGAGTATGAGTCGGAACAGTTCTCCTTTTACCGTATCCCAAAGCTGTTGTTTACGGATGAATATTTCAGGAAGCTGTCCTGCGACGCGAAGGTGCTGTATGGGCTGATGCTGGACCGGATGTGCCTATCTCTGAAAAATCACTGGGTGGACAACGAAAAGCGGGTTTACATCATTTTCACGATTGAACAAGTGACAGAATACCTGAATTGCGGCCGGGATAAGGCAATGAAGATTCTTGCGGAACTGGATATGAAAAAGGGGATTGGTCTGATTGATCGTGTGAAACAGGGATTTGGGAAACCGGATGCGATCTATGTGAAGAACTTTATCGCAAAACCAAAGCAGCAGCCGGAAGATTCTGAAATGGAGAGAGGAGAAGACTCAGATTCGAATTTGAAGAATGATGGAAAGCAGCCAGAGCAGAGAGAAGGTGAGATAGCGGGATGCACTGAAAATAAAAAGGCACAGGCAGAGAGGAATGAGTGCAAGACGGCTGAATCCGGCGGCAAGGATTATGGGAATGTGCCAAAGGAACCGGAATCTATTGCAGAGCGAAAGAAAGATTTCTGGAACAAAGCAGAAGTGAGTCTTGTGGATGCGGTTTTGCACGAATATGAGTCCGCCGAAGATTCACAGGGAGGAGTAATGGGTGGCTCTGGAAGCGGTTTTACAAGAGTCAGTGGATACCCAATTCTCGGAGCCGGCGAAGCGGATTTGCCGCAGTCGGAATCTCCGATTTATCGAAGTCGGGAAAAGCGACTTGTCGAGGTCGGAAAAAACGACTTCATGCAGTCGGATCATCCGACTTCCAGGGGTCGGGAAAGCCCACCTGTAACCGTCGGAAAAACCGACCCTAATTATACTGATATTAATAATACTGATATGAGTGATACTGATCTGATCAATCAATCAACGCATGCGTGCGTGCGCGCGGAGCCGATGCCGGATGTGATTGATGGGATGGATGCGATAACAACCTACACAAACATCATCAAAAAGAACATTGAGTATGACACCCTGATTTTTGATGCCAAATCAGATTCAGACAAGATGCAGATCGACATGATTGTATCACTGATGGCGGAGACAATTGCGGTGAAACGTGAGACGGTGACGATTGCGAAAGCAGAATACCCATATCCGTATGTGGTGAACAAGCTGCTGCGTGTAGGGCAGAATCATGTCCAGTACATACTGTGGTGCCTGAGTAAGCAGACGGGCAAGATCTGGAATATCAAGGCGTATGTGCTTGCCTGCATCTTTAACGCGCCAACGATGATAGATGCGTATTATCAGGCGGAGGTAAGTCATGACTTGTACGGACAGTAACGTGCAACGGATAGAAAGCCGAAGGAAAAATTGCAATGCCTGGGCGGTGCTGCACGAAAGAATGTGGATACGAACGGAGGAAGAAGATGAAGAACGGGAAGAAACCGACAAGGGAACACAGGGGAATTATGAAAAAGCATGGGTTGAATCCGGACAGCTGGCTGGTGGTAAAAAATTTGCCGGACAGTATCCTGGTTGTGAGCCGGATCTCGCTCCATTCCGGGAAAAAGCCGGATTATAAGATATTGCCGAGGATGTAATTTTGTGATTAGTCAGCACAGACAGTGGGATTGGTGGTTAAGATGCTTTTTTTGGACTTTGAACCGATGGATGAGGGGGACATGGTGGAATATCTGGGGGAAATGGAAGGCCTGGAGACGAGAATGCAGGGGATGCTGAAAGAGGAATTTGCGAGGCTCGAATCGTTTGAAGAGTGCATTTGGCGCAAATCCCTGCGCGGGAGTAACCCGGAAGAACACCCTGGGGGAGATCCGCCGGGAAGGAATGCGGACACAATTTACAACATCCTTGTTTCCGTGGAGCGTGACCTGGAACAGCAGGGAAATGAGATCGCACAGCAGATAATCAGGATCTCAAAAGGGCAGGAGAAGCTGAACTATGTGAGATTCTGTATCCGCTCCCTGCCGGCAGAGCAGGCTGAGTTGATTTCGCATGTGTATGTGAAACGGGAAGGGCAGACAGTCTACGCAGCGGAGAAACACTACAGCAAGTCGATGGTATGCCGCAAAACGAAAGCAGCACTGGAGAGCCTGCTGGTTTTGTATAATCGCCGGTTTGCGCGGAAAAAGAAGACAGATAAAGAATGATCCGTTTTGCGGGTCAGGAACCGGAAGGGGGAATCAAATTGTCGGAAGCAAGAGACTATCAGGAGGAATGCCTGGAAACACTGGATGGGCTTGAAACTGGAGCTTATCTGGTGGTCATGGCTACTGGACTTGGGAAAACCTGGGTATTTACACATGTTAAACGGCGCGGGAGAGTGCTGATTCTTTCACACCGGGAAGAGCTTGTCCATCAGCCAGAGAAGTATTATGCAGAGCAGGGATGCAGCTTCGGTGTCGAACAGGCAAAAGAATTCTCGGATGGGGAGGAGGTGGTTTCTGCCAGTGTACAGACTCTGGTCAGGAGACTGGACAGGTTTCAGCCGGATGATTTTGATCTGCTCATCACGGACGAGGCACACCACAGTGTAGCTCCGATTTACCGGAAAATCTATGATTATTTTCAGCCTCGCCTCCACTTAGGCTTTACAGCTACACCGAATCGGGCAGACAGTGTAAAGCTGGGGAATATTTACTCGAAGGTGGTGTTTCAGCGTGACATCAAATGGGGCATCCAAAATGGCTGGCTTAGCAATATCCGCTGTGAACGGATAGATATCGGCTATAACATCTGTGACGCCCGGACGACCGCTGGGGATTTTAACCAGGGGGACATTGAAGTCGCTGTTGATATTCGGGAATGTAATGAAGTGATCGCGGACATTTACCGGAAAAAAGCGGTCGGGCCGACCATTATTTTTGCGGCATCCGTAAACCATGCCCGCCGGCTGCAGGAGCTGATTCCGGAGGCGGAGGTGGTGACAGCGGAAACGGAAAACCGGCGGGACTGCCTGAAACGATTTGAAGAAGGTGAAACACCTGTGCTGATTAATTGCATGGTCCTGACGGAAGGGACTGACCTGCCTATGGTAAGGACGATCATTATCTGCAGGCCGACAAGAAGCGCGGCGGTCTATGTGCAGATGGTAGGCAGGGGACTCCGTCTGTATCCTGGCAAGGAAGAATTACTGCTGATCGACTGTGTGGGGGCAACAAGGCTGCCGATCTGCACGGCTCCCATACTTTTCGGGCTGGACCCGGAGAAAGTGGGGGACAATGACCGATTTAACGGCAGATTGATAACGGAACTGCAGGAAGAAGCAGAGCAGATGGAGGCGGCAGATTTTTCAAATCCGGATGCGTGGAGGGTAAATGCCGAGTTGGTTGACCTCTTTGAGAAAAATGGAAATTATGATACCCATGGCGTGGATTACACAGTCTGTGCGAATGGGAATTTTATCTGTTCCATTGGAGACGGCCTTCGCGCGATTGTGACGCCGGAAGATATCACCGGCAATTCCAGCGTGTTTCTGAGAGGAAAACAGGGTGACCTGTATGCGAAAAGGGATATCCCTGTGCAGGATGCTTTTGATGATATGTATGAGATTCTGAGCAGCTCCTTTGCCGCAAAGAGGCACCTGTGGGATGCGGATCGATGCAGAAACTGGGGAAGGCAGCTTGCAACGGAAAAGCAGAAAACATTTATCCAGGGATTGTTTGACGAGAGTTTCCTGATTGAAATTGATTTTGCAAGTCTCACCAAAAACCAGGCTTCCCGCCTGATCGACCGTGGACTGGAAGAACAGAGGAGCAGAAGAGGATAAAAGGGCAATAGGGGAAGCGTATATGGGATATAGAATGGCGGTTTCCCCGGTAAATAAGCAAGTACGAAAGGACAGAACTATATGAGAAAAACAGAATTAATTTGTGGGATCGCTGCGGTTGCGCTTGTAGTTGTGGGAATTGTAATGGCTGTGCGCGTATATTTGGGTTACCAGAAAGGCAGGGATGGCTATGATGATATTGAGTCTGTGTTTACCAGTGTCTCTGATGGGCAGCTGGATGAATCTGACAAACCAGAGGACAATGATTTGAAATCGGGTACGGGGAATATAACAGATGAAAATGAGTCAGATGCAGAGAGGGATGATTTGACGGAAAGCCTTCCGGATGATGCGCCGGAGCGTATCACGGTCGATTGGGATTCGCTGGCGGATGCTTATGAAGACTGTATTGCCTGGATTCATATTCCTGCTGTGGAGATATCTTATCCGGTGATGCAGTCAGAAGATAATGATTATTACCTCCATCGGGCACCGGACGGCAGCTATCTGTATGCCGGAAGTATTTTCATGGATTACCAGAATCACGCAGACCTGGAGGATTACAATACAGTCATCTATGGTCATAACATGAGGGATGGAAGTATGTTTGCGAAGCTGAAAAGGTTCCGTGATTCAGAGACGATGGTTCTGTGTCCATATATTTGGATTTATACGCTGGATGGAGATTTCCTTTACCGTATTTTTTCTGTCCATAGTGTGGATGCGGTTGGCAATGCCTACACAATTTCATTTGAAGACTATGGGAGTTATGCGGAATGGTTTGATAAAATGACAGGTGAATCGGAAATTGATACTGAAGTGACAAGTTCTGACATCGACCGTGTTGTGACATTATCTACCTGTAATGGGAACAGTGCCACCCGCCTTGTAGTGCAGGGCGTTCTTGTGTGGGCAGAGTATGGCAGATGAATTGTGACTGAAAAAGATACAGGTGCAATTGCCGGAAAAATATATTATACTCTGGCTATGATTTGAAGCATTTCCAGGCTGTGCGAGGGATGATTTTATCCAGGATGGATGGCTGTGTGAGGATAATTCAGAATGTTGGAATGACAGGAAGCTTACATAGAATGTTGAGGTGATCGGATGATAGAATATTACGCTTTTACAGTGATGAACAAAGACCGAAAAACTGCGGATGTGGAGATCAGGAATAATGAGGTCAGCGTGAAAAAATACACCACAAGGATGGACGAGCAGCCGTTTTACTCCGGGCCGGCTGATATGGAGAGGATTTACGGATTCCTGGAAGGACGCTGTATGAACCGGAACAGGAACTGCCTGGGAGAATATCTTGACTGGCTCGGGCTTGATGAATATGACCCATATGAGATCGTAAAAAAGACTCATGGCGTGATGTGGGAAGATTTTCTCTGGCTGAAATTTCCGGGAGAGGATATTTCGTGGAAGGATGTGAGAATCCGTGGAACTGACTGAGTATACGATTAGTAAAGAGTTTGCAATTCCAGCCGGGTTTTCAAGCAGTGGGATTCAGGCGAAATATTATAAGGATGGTTTCTGGTATAAAAAGAACAGGGATGGTTATGAGGGACTGGCAGAACAGATCTGCAGCGATGTCCTTGGTTTTACAAACATTCAGGATTATGTTCCTTATGAAGCCTGCCGGATCAATGGTGTACCTGGTTGCCGCAGCAGAAACTTCCTGAATCCGGACACGGAAACTTTTACATCTTTTGAAACGGCTTACCGGTATGCATATGGCAGGGAACTGTCGGATCGGCTCTATACGCTCCAGAACCCGGAAGACCGCATCAAGTTTACGATTGATTTCATAAAAGATTATTCGGGGCTGGACTGCACGGAGTATCTACGCACGTTACTGAGTTTTGATATGCTTGTGCTGAATATAGACCGCCACTTTCATAACATGGGGCTGATTAAATCTGATGACGGTTACCGCTTCGCCCCAATCTTTGATAATGGCGCGGCACTTCTCAGCAACATGGGAATTTTTCATCCAGATGAAACAATAGAGAATAATATTGAGCTGGCAGTAGGCAAGCCATTCTGCGGAAGTTTCGAGAGGCAGGCAATGGTGCTTGGAACAAATATTGAAATTGATTATGTCGGGCTGGATGCTTATGTAGAGCAAATTCCCCATGTCAGAGCGCGGGAAACCTTGCGGCTGCAGGTTGAGCGATACAGGAAATTTTTCCCGGAGCGAAAGCTGACACTGGATCGTCCTGAGAATCTGAAAAATACGGGTAAGGAACCGGTGGAAAAGAAGCGGCATAAAAAGAAAACGCATTGCAGATAAGATTCAAAAGGGCAGGAACGAAAAAGAGTTCCTGCCTTTCTCATACAATCGCGTAACGGGTGCTTAAAATGATTCACGCTCTAATACGACCTTGCACTGCTTCTTGTAGCAGGCAATACCGTATTTGAGGATTTTGTGCATATCATCTTCTATCAATTCGGCGGTGTAATTGTTCTTATTGATCTGATCCAGGGCTTCTGCACATGCCGCATCAAGATCCCCGCCTTCTGCATATTTTACTTCGATGACAATGCCGATTTCTTCCTCTTCAATTTCAATCTGGATATCGTAATATCCATCTCCGGATTCCCGGTTTGAGGTTACGCCCCAATCGCTCTTAAAAAACATGATTCCGAGGATCAGGCCATGATAGAAGTTTTCCTTAAATTCTTTTCTTACTGCTGTGTCGCGGATGCTGATGGTCTTTCCCATCCCCTTCGTAAAGACACGTTCGACATCGGCAGTATCGCCATTTTTCAGTGCACTGCAGAATTCTGTCACCAGAGTGCCATCTTCTGCAACTTTTTCTTCAAACAATTCCAGAATAAACTCGCTGAAAATATCGCGAACTTCGTTATTCGGGATTTTCAGGCGGGCCAGATTGCCATCCGGCATTTCGCTTGGAGTCAGATAACCGGTTGCAAACAGCAGGCTCCACATATTTTCAACGTTGTCGTACATGGTATTGTAGGTCAGCTGTTCTTCGATTTTTTTCTGCACGGTTTCACCCGATATCAGCCGTTCAATCTGTGCTTTGGTCACACCGTTGCCCATCCTCCGGATGAACTTTTTCACTTCTTCATTTCCGCTGGAATTTTTCCAATAGCTTTTCGGTCGCTTGTCGGTGCCTGTGAGCAGCTGGTCACACCAATTGATAACGTCCCAAGGGTTATAAACATAGGTATTGGCAACCCTGGATCCGTCATACCATTCTTTCGTTATATCATAATAGGAAGAAAGGCCATAATATTCCAGCATCTGCTGTACTTCTGTGTCTGTAAAACCGAATTGTTCCTCACATCTCGTATCTAAAAGAGAATATATTTTTGGATTGTTCAAACCAGTAAAAATGCTTTCTTTTGAAACTCTCAGACATCCGGTCATGACTGCAAAATAAAGGTTCTGGTTTGATTTTAATGCAGCATCCAACATATTCCGGATCAGGACAATCATATCATCATAATAGTTGCGCTCATTTGCTTTTGCCAGGGGCACATCATACTCATCAATCAGGATAATCACTTTACGCCCATAATACTTTTCCAAAAGCATAGACAGGGTGTTCAGGCTGCTTGTAATGGTCGATTTTGACATAGCAAAAGTGCCATTTAATGAGTCGTCAACTTTGATCAGCTGGTTATATAACTTTTTTTCATGATCTGTCAGCTTTTCACTTGTCAATAAAAATTGAAATCTTAGCGCTTCTTTTGCAATAACGGTACAGAGTTCACTTTTTGCAAATTCATAATTGCTTCCATGGACAGTTTTTAAGCTAATGGAAATTACGGGAAACTGTCCCATGTATTTTTCACAAAGCTGTGTATCTTTGGAAATTTCCAATCCTTCAAATAATGACTTATCGCATCCAATCTCCAGAAAAGTTTTCAGCATACTCATATTCAGGGTTTTTCCAAAACGCCGTGGACGCGTGAAAAGATTCACTTTGCCCCACGTATTCAACAAATCTCTGATCATCGCCGTCTTGTCTACATAATAGAAATCTTCTGTGCGAATTTCTGCAAAATCATCAATCCCAATCGGAAGCTTCTTTTTCATACCATTATCAACCATGATTAAAGTGTTCCTTTCCAATGATGACATCAAATTTTCCTGAATCTGTATCCGTACCTGTATCCAGTTCCATCTGCTCAGCTTTTCTCCGTTCTGCCTCCGCTTTCAGTTCTGCAATTCTTTTACCATCAACATAGTGAGTAGCATAAGCTCGTTCGATCTTCGGATTGCCGCTCTTGCTGAACCGGAGCGGCTGCACATTTCGCCGGCTGCGGTCTTTTTTCTTCTTCATGCCCCATCTGCCATAAAAACAGTAAGATGGACGATATCCTGCTTCCTGTGCACATCTACGGATCTGCTTCATAATAAGCGAAAGCTGCCGGAGGTTACACGTGCAGACAGATTCCAGATAAGGAATCTTGCCGGTTCTCCAGTCCTCATATTTTCTTTTATCCAAAACTCCAGCGTCCATCAAAACATCCACCGGTGCTACATATCCATGAGTATAGCACTGACGGCCAATGGATGACTGAACTTTTACAATCAATTCATTGTCCGGCATAAATTCCCCTTCAAAAATTTATCCATTCCGAAGCGGCTGCTTCGTTTCTCCCCTATGACCATTATACATAAATTTGCAGGTAAATCAACACTTCAGGGCGACAAAAAAGGGCGCAGCCGGCCAGTTGTTATATGTCAAATTCGTACCATACATTTCTCCATGGGGTGATGCGGCGGCCCAGTAGACATCCGCTTAGAGCGAACCGAAACGAAGTGCAGATGCGCATTGCTCTGAGAAGAATCCCCCTGATTTGGAAATGGACATGAAACTGAGTGAAATTTTTGTAAACAACGTGAAACTTTTTGCAACCGGATGAAACCTGGTGCAACCGAATGAAACTTCATGCAACCCGCTGCAACTGATTCTGTGGTAATATGTATGATGCCGACAGTGGGGAGGGTGTATAGCCGAATCAAAAATTCGGCAGCTAAACTGGGATACCGGGACAAATCCTGGCAGGAGAAAAAGTAGGACTGTAGGGGCAGTCCTTATTTTTATGTACACGAGCTGGAGAAGGCATATCCCATGTAAAGCGTGGGATGCCCGCGTCCACAATCAGAAATTGCGGACATAACCTGGCGAGGGAGTTTTAACCATTCCGTAAAGTTGCAAAGCCTGAACTGATGTATGATAATTGTATGTGAAACAAAGATGTAGCTACCGTGAAACAGAATATATGGCGATATGAAGGAGGAACGCTATCATGACAATGACAAGAGCAATATTTGACGGAAAGGTTTACCCGGCTGAACAGATTGTATCTGATGATCTGGAGTATAAGGAAGCATTAAAGGATACTGACCAGATGATGAGGAAACTGGAGAAATTACTGGACAAGAGTGAATATGGCATGGTGGAAGCAATACTGGACGATCAGGCCATCATGTCAGACTGCCAGAACAGAGAATATTTTAAGTGCGGGCTTGCCATTGGGATGGCGTTACGAGAGGAAGCTGAGGAGATGCTGCAGCGGCTTTATGGTATAGGAAGTAATTGTGGTAAAACTGCGGAAGAGAATCCGGTTTAGTAGAAAACAGATTCCAAATACGACAGAAACGGAGGGAATGGAGCATGAAGACACATAAGCTGCAAATGGTTTCCCGTATCAGAAAAATCCTGTTTGTCCTGATGTTTGTTGTTTTGTTCACTGCGGGTTTGAGTACATCTGCCTCTGCCGCATTGTCTTCTGTAAAGGCGGTCACTTCCGGGAAGTCATTTAAGGTCACCGGCTATACAAAGGTGAAATCCTCAAAGACAGGAGTTGCGAAGGTATCTAAATCTGCGACAAGCCAGTATAAGGTGACCGCCAGAAAAAAGGGGACGGCTACACTGACTTGCTATAAGAATGGGAAAGCGGTCAAAAAAATATATGTTATCGTGACGACTTCCGGGTCTTTCCAGTATAACACAAGCCAAATTTCCCTGACCGAAGGCAAATCAAAGACAGTGAAAGCAACGGTGCAGAGCAAATGCACCGTGAAATACAGCTCGTCAAATAAAAAGGTTGCGAAGGTCAGCAGCAAAGGGAAGATTACCGCTGTAAAGGCCGGAACCGCAGTGATCCGGGCGAAGGTCTATTATAAAGGAAAAGCAATCAAGACCTTTAAGAAAACGGTAGTAGTGAAAAAGAAATCGACTGCTGCGACTGTCTCGTCCGGGAATATGTCTTCTGCTGATGGAAATACTTCAGAAAAATCTTCACAGACGGGGACGATGAGCAGTGAGATTCCATCACAGAGTGAAAGCACGGCAAGTGAAAACGCTTCACAGAACTCCTCGGCATTGCAAGGTGAAACAACACAGACGGGATCGGACTCAGCAACATCAGGAACGACTACCACTGGCTTCGTTTATCATTATGATACGGACAGCGTTACTATCAGCGGAGGCAGGACGTATTCCGTTGCCGGATACACCGATTCGGCTGCTGATACCTATGATTTTACCATAACCGGTGGGAATAACGCAGAGATTACAAATATTACTGAAGGGAGCTGCTATGATGACCTGAACAGAACCACGGCGAGATATGTAAGAGTATCCTTTGCAGGAAGGATTGCCGGAAGCTGTAAACTCAATATCTATCGTAATGGAACGATGGAAGAGGTTGTTACGATAACCGTGACATCGACAGATACGAATTATTATACCTACCAGACATGGAAGAAAAACCTGCAGGCGGAGCTCTGGACTTCGGACATGACTGCGCTGGAAAAGCTGGTAGCATTTGGAGATTACGTATTTTCAAGGTACGATTACACGAGCGGTTCGTCAAACAAATACTGTTATGCGCTCGGATATGGCGGGGACTGCTGGGCATCCTCATATCTGCTTCTTGATCTTGCAGCGGATCTGGGGCTGGAATGTGAACCGTATTTTGTGAACGGTTCCACCTATGGACATATGCGGGCCAGAATATGGATCAATGGCGTACAGTATGACCTGGAAGCGAGCAACAATACAGCGGAGCCAAGAGGCTGTACAGTAGTTTATCAGTCAGGTTCATAAAAACAATCATAAAAATTACAAAGATGTATCGTAACGGATGAAAGGATTGTCTCAGGGCAGTCCTTTTTCTTTTACGCAAATAAAGTATCACATGGAAGAAATCTTTTGGGGAGCGAGGTGATGTTGGTGAATATGAGGGGGCCGCCGTTTATAGCGGCGAGGCATGAGTAGAACTTATTTATTTTTCAGGAGGAAAGCGAATGCGAATTAAAAAAATAAAAAAGGCCATCTCTATGATGATGGCGGTCACGATGACGGCATCCGGAGTGATGTCGTTTTTTCCGTCTTATAGTTATGCGGAAAGTGAAACGGTTGCTGAAACAGAAATGACAACAGAAGCTACAACTGAGGCGGGAACGGAAACAGCGGCGACAGAATCAGAAGCTGCTGAAACGGTAACCACAGATACTGAAGCAGCGGAAACGGAAAAGGAAGCAGTGAAATCCTCTTCGGAAGCAGAGACAGAGGCAACGGATTCAAATAAGGAGGAGACAGAAAACTCTTCTGAAGATCCGGTGGAGTATGAACTGCTGCTGCCTTATTACGAAGACTGCACTTACACCTATGATACGGGAAAACTGAAAGAAGCGAAAGCAGACGGCAGCCTGGTCCTGTCATATGAAGCTGGAGAACAGGTAGCGTTTTCGCTGGCTTATCCGGAAGGGGTATCCCTAGACGAGATCCACGTATATGACAGCAGCAACGCCGGATATGACTTTTCCTGGGATGATGCAGATCAGAACGTAGCCATATCTTTTACAATGACGGCGGCAGATACACGGTTGGAGCTGGCATTTTCGGAGATAACGGAAGAGAGCGATCTGGAAACCGAAACTGAGGAAGCTTATAACTTCATTGCTTTTGAGGTGTCTGAAGGCGGACAGATGGTGATCGGCTTTTCGGATGGTACCTCAGAGACGGTAACTTCTGATATGCTGAGCGATGACTGGGATTACGAGATTAATTTCCCGGTATCAGAGGAAGTTACAATCTCAGGCACAGCGAACGATGGCTATGTCTTAGACAGCGTGGTTGTGACAAACGAGAATGGAGAAACAATTGCTACATCGGATGTACTCCCGATTACCGTGGTCGCAAATGCAGATTATAAGATTACCGTCCGCTTGAATTTTGTAGCTGCTGATACGGAAGCGGAAGCAACAGAAGAATCGGGAACAGAAGATGAAGCTGAAAATGCGCAGGATGCTTCTGAAACTGAATCCGGCACAGACGGTGAAAATTCTGCTGAATCCGAGACAGATACCGAAGCAGATAGCGATTCTAATATCGAGGCGGAAACAGAGACGACAGATACGGATTCCAATATTGAAGCAGAAACAGATGCGGATACAGAAAGCACTGATGAAGCAGAAGCTGAATCCGGAATCGAGACGGAGCTGGAATCTGAATCTGTTGCAGAAGCGGAGTCAGAGGCAGATTCTGAAAATGAAAACGAAGAAACGAATAATGATTCAGACGAGGATGACGAATTCACTACAGACAGTATTTATTACCTGTCGGATGATGAAATGCTCTCTTATATCCGCCCGGAGATCGGTGAAACGGTTGTCCTGAGCGCACAGTACGTGTATTACGAGGATACGGATTTTGATTATAAATCCTACATCCCGGAATCGGATACCCTGACGGGTGCAACGGTCACTTGGGAGAGTGGCGAGATCACCTGGACGCCGAGCAGCAATGTCTGCTATTCGATCACCTACAAGGCTGTCCTGGATGACGATGATTCGTATTACTGGTACATCGAAGTGCCGTTCTATGTGATCAGCTCTGCATCTGTGGCAACAGTGTGGTCGGACAGTTTTGAAGGCACGATCTATCTGAAAAATGAGCAGTCATCTGACTACAGCGGGATAATCCCGGAAAAGGTCGGTACGGTGCTGGAAGGAGAAGCCCTTACGATAGTTGCCGGGGAAGGATTTGTCCTGAATGATGTAAACCTTGGCTACGACGCGGACCTGTTCCTGCAGACGGTCTATGACGATGGCGGGTTCGATGCGGATACAGCAGGCATATACACGGTAGTTTATGAAGTGGTTTCCTATGAGAATCCGGAATACTACTGGTATGTATCCTGCACGGTGACGGTTACGGAAGCTCTTTCCACTGAGAACGCGGTCACGGTGCATATCGCAAGCGGTGAGCTGGCAGCAACCGTGACAGACCGTGAAGGAATCAACTATTCCGCCACCTATGGAAGCGACTATCTGGCGGACGGAAACATTGCGAGCATCATGGTATATCCGGCATGGCCGGGGTATGATGATATCGAGCCGGAACTCTCCGTTTATAAGAATGGTGAGATGATCAACGCAGATGAAGTGATCGTTTCGGCAACGGTGGATGGCAGCAATACCGTTTATACACTTGCGGATGATTTTGAAGCCGGGGAAGACACCTGGGTTTTCTATATTGACTTCCCAACCTATACATCTGACGCGATCAAGTCGGATGAACGCCGTACAGAAGACTACGCTGGATACGAAGAACTGGCGGGGGTCTATACGGATGTAGACTCAGAGAATGGCAGTACGGATTCCGGGATCATGACGGTAGCAACTACCACAACAAGCAAAACCTGGACTGGCTACAGTTATACGCTTTCAAACGCGAGCAGCCGGGTAACGAATTATGGCTGGGTAAGCAACTTCACCGGCTATCGTTACTGGCGTTTTAATTTCTCCAGTGACTTCCTGTCTGACCTGGATGATTATCTGGCGGATTATGGGGTGGAGCTTGCCGAGAGCCTTTCCTATGTCACGATCGGGTGCAACCAGCAGGACGGTTCCCATATGGCGTACAGCAGCGCAAGCTGTATTTCGTCTGTGACTGTGACGACTACGCTGTATAAAAACAGCAGCGGTGATTATTATAAGGTGAAGATTGCGGTATCTACGACTGGTAAATCCGGCACATCGCAGGGCAATTACCAGAATTATTATGGCAGTACAGAAAAGACCCTCGATACTTCAACAGGCAACCTGAAAATCATTAAAAAGTCAACCTCCAGTAATTTTGTCAAGGAATTTGTAAATGTGACACTGGATACAAATTTCCAGATTTATACGGACAGCTCCCTGGATTCGGAGTACCTGATCGATACGGTAAAAATCCGGGATGATGCAGACGAGGATGAAGAATCTTCCACGAAGCTGACGGAGACGGTGGCCCTGGAAGAAGGAACCTACTGGGTTGTGGAGAGTAAACGTGCCGCAGGCCATGCATGGGATTCCGATGGAACAAGTACGAATGTATATAAGGTAACGGTCACTGCTGGTGAAACGACTTCGCTGACTGTGACAAACACGGCCTTCTATTTCAACGGGAACTTCGTTTATAAGACGGATGAAGCAACCGGGGAGCCTCTGGCAGATGCTGTATTCAGAGTAGTAGGCACTTATGACAACGAAGAGGTAGCGACCTGGTATTTTAAGACAGATGAAAACGGCTATATCTCGTATGATGAAAACCATTACCTGAGTTCCTGGAATGGGAATGACAGTGATGCGCTTTATAAATACAGCAGCAGCGTGGGCTATGCTCTGCCAAACGCCATGACACTTACTGTTACGGAAGTGGAAGCGCCGGATGGATATCTTTTGTCGGAAAATTCCCAATCTATGAAGATAAAAGCGTCCAGTGACAGCGACAGCACTTATCTGAAAGCGGATCTGTCCGATTTTAATACGCCACTGAACTTTACGAACGAACGGGACAGCGGATACCTGTATCTTGTAAAAGTATCCGATAATACTTCCGTGACGGAAGGAAATGCCCTGTATTCCGTGAGTAACGCAGTATATGCGGTGAAGGATACTTCCGGGACAGTTGTTGCGACGCTGACAACCGATGATTCCGGGACATCGAATATGGTGGAACTGGAATCGGGACTCTATACGGTAACGGAGACAACCGCTTCGCCGGGCTTTGAAAAAGACACCACGATCTATACGGTGAATATCGAAGCAGGACAGACGACCGTAGTAAACGCTTCCGGAGGCGGAACCGTGCCGGAGACACCGGTTACGTATACTCTGGACTTACTGGTGGTCAAGGCGAAAGAATACGCTACAGACATGTCGCTTTCGGGCGCACAGTTTGAAGTGAAGTTTTATGCCGGGGCTTCTGACGCGAGCGGCTCTGTGACAAGGACCTGGGTGCTGCAGAGCGACAGTGACGGCAATGTCATGCTGGATGCGTCGCATCTGGTATCCGGAGACAGTTTCTATTATGACAGCAGCAATCATGTTGCGCTCCCGCTTGGTTATCTGACCATTGAGGAAATCAAAGCTCCGGAAGGATACCAGGTTTCTGATGAAATCATCACCTATACAATGACTGCGGATGGCATTTCTCATACTGGAAATACGACGGTAGAAAATGTGCCAAAGGTTGTTGACGAACCGGTCTGGGGCGGCATTGCGATCACCAAAGCAGACAGTGAGACCACAGATGGAAAGCAGCAGGGCGATGTGGAATCCCTGGAAGGTGCTGTCTATGCCATTATTAATAAGAATTCTTATGCAGTATCAGTAAAAGGGGATACGGAGAAAACTTACGCGAGCGGCGAGGAAGTCATACGGATCACGACGAACGCGGACGGATATGCGGAAACCGGCGCAGTTCTGCAGTATGGCACCTATGAAGTCGTAGAAGTGACAGCACCGACCGGCTACACGGCGGACGGTACGAATACAGATTTTGAGTTTACGATTCCAGACGATGGCGGAATTCTGACTTATACGGTATCGAACGAGGTGATCCGGGGCGGCTTTAAAATCCAGAAGTCTGACTCGGAACTGAACGGCACTTATGGCACCTCTGGCCTGGATGTTTCAGACGGCGATACGCTTTATATTGGAACACAGGGGGATGCAACCCTGGCAGGTACAACCTTTGTTTTGACAAATATGTCTGAAAATGCAGTGGTTGTAGATGGTGTGACCTATCAGCCGGGCGAGACAATCGCAACGTTTGTGACAGATGAAAGCGGCTATATTGAGACAGCGAGCGATTACCTTCCGTATGGCACGTACAACATCAAGGAGACAGAACCGCCGACAGGCTATACTTCGGAAGGCGTGTACCTGAATACCACCTTCACTATCCGTGAGGACGGACAGATGGTAGATCTTACGACTAAAGATTCTGCTACACAGAATCGTGTCATCCGGTTTGATATCCAGATCATCAAATTCCGTGACACGTTATCTTCAGAGGACGCGACGGATGATGTGGAGCCAATCGAAGGTGTTGTGTTTGGTATTTACCTGGAATCCACCGGAGAACTGGTGATGACGATCACGACAGACGAGGACGGCGTGGCTACAACTGCTGACCCGGAGAATTATCCATATGGGCGGCTGCCTTACGGAACGTATGTTATTAAGGAGCTGGAGTATCCGGATGATGTGACGCCTGTAGAGGATTTTGTAGTGACCGGCATGATTGATGGAAAGACTTATTCCGGCATTTACAAAAACGACAAGCCGATTGAATCCGGCATTACCGTGGTAAAAGTAGATGCGGAGACCGGGAACACGATCCCGGTAGCGGGAACAGAGTTCCAGATCCTGGATGCAGATAAGAACGTGATCACGTTCAGCAACTATTATCCACACTACGAAGAGATCACGAACTTCGTGACAGACGAGAGCGGTTCTGTTACGCTGCCGTCAAAGCTGGCAAAAGGAACCTATTACATCCGCGAAATCAATGCCCCGGAGGGTTATGTCCTTTCGGAAGACATCGAGTTTGAAGTAACGGAGTACAATGCATGGCCGGATACGATCACGGTCGAGCTGACGGACACACCGGAAAAAGGACAGATTGTCGTGAGCAAATACGATGCGGACACTGGAGAAGCGCTTGCCGGCGCGGTGTTTGCGGTATTTGCGAATGAAGATGTTGTCACGCCGGATGGTACTACCCGCTACGTGAAGAACCAGTATATTGAGACTTTCACGATTGGTGAGGACGGAATCGGCATGACCAGTGAGCTGTATCTCGGCAGTTATTATGTGCAGGAAATTCAGGCTCCGGAAGGATATTGCCTGGACGATACACGTATGGAAGTGACGCTGGAATATGCAGACCAGAATACATCGATTGTATATGTGTATCTGGACAGCTACAACAAGCTGACGACCATGAAGATTTATAAGACAGATATTGATGAACTGGCGCTTGAAGGAGTGACGTTCACGGTCACGAGAACCGGGGATGTGGAAAGTACCGGAATTGAGAGCGAGAGCGCAGTAGACGGCGGCACGTTTGTTACCGATGCAGATGGCCTGATCACTGCGAAATATCTGGTTTCCGGAATCTATGAGATCAGGGAGACTGAAACACTGACCGGCTACGTGCTGGATGAAACGCCGCGCTACGTGACCGTAGACACGAACGGATTTATTTATGAATCTGACGAATCAGGGAACAACCTGAATGAAGACGGCGCGAAGTCTGACACAGTAAGCCTTTCCTGGGTGAACGATTACACGAAGTGGGACTTCTCGAAGGTGGATGTGACTGGAGAAAATGAAGTTCCTGGCGCAACGCTGCAGGTGGTTGATTCAGAAGGGACTGTTGTGGAGGAATGGGTATCCACGGAAGAAGTACACCGGATCAATAAGCTTCCTGCAGGGGAGTATACGCTTGTAGAGACACTTGTTCCGGAAGGCTATGTCACAGCTTCTACAGTATCGTTTACCGTGACGGAGACAGGGGAAGTGCAGACTGCCCAGATGATAGATAAGCAGGTATTTGCCCATAAGGTTGACGTGACCGGCGAGAACGAGATACCGGGAGCGAGCATGGCGGTGACGGACTCCGAAGGCAGCATCGTTGATGAATGGATTTCCACAGAGGAGGCACACGCGATCAGCGGGCTCAAAGTCGGCGAGACTTATACCCTGACGGAAGTTGCCGCACCGGATGGCTATGTGAAAGCGTCCAGTATTGAGTTTACAGTGACTGACGACGGAGCCAACCAGGATGTGACCATGGTGGATAAGCAGGTCTTTGTGAGCAAAACGACGATCACCGGCGAAGAGGAACTGCCGGGCGCAACCCTGACAGTAACCGGTTCAGAAGGAAATGTTGTGGACACCTGGGTATCAACGAATGAGCAGCACGCAGTGAGCGGACTGGAAGTTGGTCAGACCTACACACTGACTGAGGAGACCGCGCCAGATGGATATGTGGTAGCAACGGATATCGTGTTTACGGTGGAAGATGACGGCACAATCCAGACGGTTACAATGGTGGATAAGCAGCTCTTTGTTGTAAAAGTAGACAGCTATGTGACCGAGCTTGCAGGAGCCGAGCTGGAAGTGCGTGACACAGATGGAAATGTGGTAGATGCATGGACATCCGATGGCACCGCCCATGCAGTGAGCGGCCTTGTGACAGGGCAGACCTATGCGCTGGTCGAGACAAAAGCTCCGGAAGGCTACGCGATCGCATCCGAAACAACGTTTACCGTATCAGAAGATGCTGAGAGTGACACCATCAGCCTGATCAATAAGCAGGTACTCGTCCATAAAGTGGATGTGACCGGAGAAAACGAGGTTCCAGGAGCGAGCATGACGGTAACTGACTCCGAGGGCAACATTGTGGACGAATGGACTTCCACGGAGGAAGCACACGCGATCAACAACATCCGGGTAGGCGAAACATACACGCTGACAGAGATTGCCGCGCCGGATGGTTATGTGAAAGCTTCGAGCATCACCTTTACAGTAACCGATGATGGGACAGACCAGGAGCTTTCTATGGTTGATAAGCAGGTGTATGTGAGCAAAAAGTCCGTCACCGGCGAGGAAGAACTGGAAGGAGCAACCCTGACGGTAACCGATTCGGAAGGAAATGTTGTGGATACTTGGGTATCAACAAGCGAAGCACATCCGGTGAGCGGCCTGACTGTGGGCGAAACTTATACCCTTACGGAGGAAATCGCCCCTGCCGGATATGCGAAAGCATCCAGCATCGAGTTTACGGTAGAGGATGATTATTCTATCCAGACTATAACCATGTATGACGAACTGATTGAGTTTACGATCAGCAAAAAAGACATCACGGACGAGGAAGAACTGCCGGGAGCACAGCTTGTTATCACGGATTCCGAGGGGAATGTTGTAGATGAATGGACATCGACGGATGAACCACACATGATCAATATCGCGGCAGGAACTTATACCCTGACAGAGACGACCGCCCCGGATGGCTATGCGACAGCCGAGAGCATTGAGTTTACGATTGATGATACACAGGTACAGCAGACCCTGACCATGTATGATGCCCCGATTACGGTGGAAATCAGCAAGAAGGACATCACCAATGATGAAGAACTGCCAGGCGCGCATCTGATCGTAAAAGATGAAGACGGCAATACGGTTGACGAGTGGACTTCTACAGATGAGGTCCATATAATCACCAATCTTACGGTTGGAACCTATACCCTGACAGAGATCACTGCGCCGGATGGATATGAAGTCGCAGAGACGATCACGTTTGAGGTGACGGATACGGCGGAGGTTCAGCATGTCACGATGTATGATTCCCCGAAAGAAGAAACCGTAGATCTGACCGGAAAGAATACGACGAGCAGCAGCTCGGGAACAGTGACAGCTTCTTCAGTGAAGACCGGTGATATGTTCCGTTATCTGCCGGCACTTCTGGCGATGGCTGCAGGAGCGGCACTGCTTGTGGTGCTTGCGATGAAAAGAAGGAAGAGAGCCTGAGAAAGGTTTGAAAAACAGACAGTTATTGTAATACGTGAATGAAACAACGGGCAGGGAGAGAATGACCCTCCCTGCCCGCCTGGAATGAGGGGATTTTTATTATGAACTTTGGAAAAGGAATACAGAAGATTCAAGAGGCAGTAAAAAAGAACCGAGCGAGGGCTCCGGTTGCGACTCTGATGGCTGTGCTGACGATCCGGACAACGGCCTGTGCGAGTGATGTGGTGACGCAGATCAACAGCCTGAGTTCCTTTGTGCTTTCGATTATCCAAGCGGCAGGCGTGATTGTCACGGCGTGGGGCGTGTTTGAGTTTGCCAACGGCTACCAGTCCCACGATGGTACGCAGCAAACCTCCGCACTGAAAAGGATCATCGCCGGACTGATCATGGTCGGAGCTGGCACTCTGATGTCCATGCTGGGAGTTTCCTGATGCCCATTCGATATTCCGGTAAGAGGGGAGGTTGGAGAATATGGGATTGATAAGCAACGCTATTGACTCTGCTTTTGAGAGTTTCGGAAGCTCCATGATGAATGTCGGGGAATGGATGTTAAGTGCCGGGTACAATGTCTGGAAAGGCAGCGGGAGCATTGCCGTCCAGTACGCACAGAAAGACCCCATGAGTGTTTCGAATGCATGGAGTACCGTGACCGGGAGCATCTACAGTATTATGCTTTCGGTTGCTGCGGCTCTGGCAGTACTGTTTTTCGTGCTGGGCTGGCTGAACGAGAGTATTGATATCCGGACGAATTTTACGTTGGAAAGTATGTTCCGGTTTTTTGTCCGGTATGTGATCACTGCGTCGTTGATTGTCAATTCCCTGACGCTCGCGTCAGGGATTACACGGTGTGCGACTGCTTTGGCGACCTCGATCACAGCGGAAGTAGAGGCGAATGAGGCAGATGGGCTTTTCAATGAAATGAAAGAAGAACTGGACGATGACGATGCGGACGGCGGCACATGGTTAGCCTATGGGCTTGTGGCGATGTTCGGCGGTGTGATTGGCGGCCTGGTGATTATTGTATGCGCGATTCAGCTTGTTCTGGCGGTTATGTCGCGGCTTTTTAGAATGCTGCTGTGTATTCCCTTCGCTCCGGTTGCGTTTGCCGGATTTGCGGGGGGACGGGAGTTCTCACAATCAGGCATCGCGTGGCTGAAAACTTATACTGGTTATTGTCTGGAGGCTCTGGTGATTATTCTTGCAATCGACATCAGTTATGGGCTGTTTCAGGACACCTCCGCGTTTGGAAGCGTTGACGGCGTGGTTGGGGTAGTGCTTGGAATCTGCGAATACTGCCTGCCGATGATAACCGCATGTGCCTGTGTGAGAGGAGCGGATACAGTAGTGCGGCGATGCCTGGGGCTGGGGTGATGATTAGCAGAATGATTGATACCGGCCATTTGGAACAATGAACGAACAGAATATTTTTCAGCAACCGGAAAGATAGCGGTTGCAGACTGAAATAAAAAATGATATGATTCTTGATACGTGGCGACAGCTGCGTGGAAAGTACCCATGACAGGGGTGGTAGCCTCCCGGCCTTAAAACCGGCTTGCCGGAATACATAGGAAGGGAGGTGGCGTGTATGACAGCTTATGAGATCGTAATGGTCGTACTTGGGATATTGGCTTTGCTCGTGTCCTTTGGAGGCTTGTTAATTGCGTTGCTTACCTTTCTCGATAAGAGAAATAAGCGAAAAAAATAATGCCCATCCCGTCGGCCAACGAGATGGGCGCCTCTCATTGAGAGGTTATTAATCCCACCGGGAGCTTCCACTTTTGGAGTGGGTGCTTTCCTTACACATAATATATCATTTGACGGTGGATAATTCAATAGAAATTTTTGATTTGAGAGAAAATCAGGCAGAGAAAGCGATGAGAATCGTGATCCCTGCTTTTTTTATGCCCTGTAGCGAAGGGAGAGGAAGAATATGCAGATACCAGTAAACAAGGACATAGACGATTACAAAGACGATTTCTTTAAAGGAATGACACTAAGGCAGACAACGATGTGCGTGTTGACACTGGCGGTCGGTATCGGATGTTATTTCCTGTGTAACAGTGTGCTGGGATTGCCGCAGACAGTTTCGCTGTATCTGGTGTTCCCGGCTGCATTGCCTTTTGCGGCTGCCGGATTCCTGAAAATTGACGGAATGCCGCCGCTCGAGTATCTGAAAAGACGACGGGAGGTAACGCAGACACCATTGTATCGTTACCGCCCTATGATTTTTGAGCGTGCAGAATCAGGGAAGGGCGACTGGATGGAGAACTATATGACAGACGGAGAATGTCCGGGGCAGGAACAGCAGGATATTGATATAAAGGAAGCAACTGCGGAAGAACAGGGGGGTTTTTATAGAGAGCAGGCGCATCGTATAAAGCGCAAAGACAGAAAGAAACTGCTTGCA
Source organism: Lachnospiraceae bacterium (assembly GCA_021199235.1). Lineage (GTDB taxonomy): Bacteria > Bacillota > Clostridia > Lachnospirales > Lachnospiraceae > Choladousia. The sequence goes on from JAJQIL010000142.1 coordinate 27,840, forward strand.
CCTTATGAGGATGAAGGCTCTGGTCTGTTGCGGGAGCCGGACTCAGATAGTGAGGGGAGCAAAACGGAACTACAGACAGCAAATGATGAAACCGGGGTGATGGGAAAAATATGAAAATGGCAGATTGCAAGGTAAAGACGGAGAAGCTTTTTAAAATACCAAAATACGTGCAGGAGCTTATCCCGGTTTACCGAATCAGTGAGGATGGCATTTTTGAATTGGAAAAGAAGCCGGATGGGGTGAAGAAGCTGTATGACCGGGCATATCTGTTTGAAGATGCCAACTTTGCGACCATGGATGATTACGAGAAGGAGGATTTTCTGAAGCTCTACTGTGGGATGCTGAACAGCCTGAATGTGTCGTTTAAGATCAGTATCATGAACAACAACCGCGATATGGGACAGGTCCGGCGGGAGGTTTTCCTCCGCTGCAAGGACAAACAATTCAAAGAACTGGTAGATTCTTTGAACAACCATATCGAGGATTCATTGGTGAAAGGCCGTGCCGGGATTGACCAGGCGCGGATTTTTATTATCAGCTGCAGGCGGGAAAATGTGGGGCAGGCAAGGGATTACTTCCACTCTATGGAAGCGAATCTGATGCTCTGTTTTGGACGGATGAAGTCAGCTCTGATCCCATTGAATGCTGAGGAACGGCTCCGCTATCTCTATGCTTTCTACAATCTGGGAAGCGAAGCGGAATACCACTTTGATTTTAAGCGGGCGCTGAAAAGAAACCGGGATTGGAAAAGCTACATTTCCCCGATGTCTATCCGCCAGTGCCAGGATGAATATGGGAAATTTGATGGGATGTCGCTGCAGATTGACGGGCGGTATGTCCGGGCACTGTATCTGCCGAAGTGGCCGAATACAGTGGACACCTCGGTGGTGCAAAAGCTGATGGGAGGCTCACAGCATGTGATTCTGACGATTGATGCTGCAGCAATCCCGCAAGAGGTTACACGAAAAACACTCGATGATCTGTACCTGCAGAACAGCCGGGCGATTGAGAAGCAGCAGGAGGCGAGGAATAATGCGCGGGCGTGGTCATCAGATATCACCTATGAACGGCGCAGAGAGAAAGAAGAACTGGAATCCTACATGGATATCCTGAATGAGAATGACGAGAAGATGTTTTATGTGGGGGTTTACGCGATCCTTACTGCTGACAGTTTAACTGAGCTGGATAATGATGCAGTGGCGTTCTGTCAGACTGCGGAGAGTGAAGGGTTTGCCTTCCAGCCGGCAAGATGGAATCAGATTGACGCTGTGAACACAGCGCTGCCGACCGGGGCGCGGTATTGTACGGACAGCATGAGGCCGTTGTTTACACAGCCGCTTGCCGCAGTGACACCGTTTGTTGTGCATGAACTGTACCATCCGGGCGGGCAGTTTTACGGCGTGAATCAGGTATCGAAAAATGTGCTGATCGGAGACCGGAAACGGCTGAAAAACGGGAACGGGTTTATTTTGGGAACGACTGGGTCTGGCAAAAGTTTGTATGCGAAAATCGAGATTACCGAAGTATTTCTGAGGTTGGAGGATGACATTATTATTATCGATCCTCAGAACGAGTACAAAGGGGTTACGGAATATCTCGGTGGCCAGTACGTGGAGTTTGGCTCCGGAGCCGGAAATTATATCAATCCTTTGGACACGGACACACTGGAATTTATGGAGACAGACAAGTTTTTGGTAGATAAAACCCAGCTGATGTGCAGCCTTTTCACGCAGATCAAAGGAGAAATTACCGGGCAGGAGCGTTCCCTGATCGGGCGGTGTGTAAAACGGGTTTATGAACCGATTTTGAAAAAACGGGGAAGACGAGCCGCAGCACCGACTTTACTTGATTTCTATAACGAATTGGGGGAACAGGATGAATTAGTAGCGCATGAACTGAGACTTGATCTGGAAATCTTTGTCAACGGTGCACTGGATATGTTCTCAAAGCCGACGAATGTGAATGTCAGGAACCGTCTGACGGTTTATGGAATTGCGGACCTGGGAGAGGAACAGAGCGGCATTGGGATGCTGATCATGCTGGAAGGTATCCGCGCCCGGATTGCCCGTAACGCCGTAAAAGGAAGGGCAACCTGGCTTTATGTAGACGAATTCCATAACATGACGGCGCACCAGTACACCGCGAACTTTTTTGAAAAGATCTGGAAAGAAGTCCGAAAATTGGGCGGCATCTGTACGGCAATCACGCAGAATATCGCGGATTGTCTGGCATTAAAGACGATTGAGACGATGCTTTGCAATTCCGAGTACATCGCCTTTTTTAACCAGTCGGAGATTGAGATGGAAATTTTGCGCAATACACTGCGGATATCCGATAATCTTCTGGAGTACGTGCAGAACACGCCGCCCGGCTGCGGCCTGCTGAAATTTGGCGGTGGAACGTTTATTCCGGGAGATATGAGAATCAAGCCTTCAAATATACTCTATAGCATTGCAAACACAAATTTCCACGAAATTCAGCGAGAGAAGCGTGGAAAGCAAAAAGAATTGAAAAATGCGGTTCAGAATTTGCCGGAAAGTGTAAGGGAGAGTATTCGGGACGCCCCTACAGAAAAGGAGGCGGTTTATCTGGGAGAATGAATTGCCCGCGGGATGCTTCGCGGAAGGTGGTGAGAGATGGATATCAGGCAAAAGGAAGAAACGAGAGACATTGATACCAGGGATGTCAGCCTACGTGCTGCAGGTGAGAATGTGGCAAGGATTCAGCGGGGTGCTTCTGCGTCGATGCGGATTGGTGATTCTGGAACGAAGACAGCCAGAAAAGCGGTCGGATATGTAAGAAACAGTGCCAGAAACAGATCCCTTTCACGGGAAAGCCGGGCGGCATTATCTTACCTTTCGCGGGAGCAAAGAAAGCAGTGGAACAGCTACAGCAGCCGGGAACAGGCACAGATACTGGATGCGGTAGAGAAAAAAGTCGAGCGTCGGATGCGGTATCAGTCGAATGGGACAGCAGCAAGGCCAGTATCTCAGGAGCGCAGGGATATAAGCAGCGCGTACCGTATGCCAGAAGACGAATATGGGAGACGGAGTAATCCAGAAGGAAGCCAACAGGGAAAGCAGACATATGACAGCCGGATGAAGAAAGCGGATTTGAAAGATCGGAACAGACGGTTGAATGATGTTGCTTCGGAGTCTCAAGATAGCAGGAGGAACAGTGTCAGACTGTCAGGGCAAGCAGAGCGGCGGGGGAATGTTGACCTGGCAGGTCAAAAAACTCAAGAGAAATTAATAACTGTGGTTGTGCGGAATGATTCCAAGATTAGAAATCCCATGCCAGGACAGGGATCTCTTCATGCAACAGGGGAGCGGCAGAGAAAAATCCGGATTTTGACTGAAGCAGGGCGAATCCGAAAAGCCGATGATAACCGGAGATATATTTACGTGAATCCGCGCATTTCCAAAGAGACCCTCGAAACAGTACGCAGGAATCGGACGCAGATGGCCTTTCGGGAAGAAAAGAGAGCGGAACCTGTTATCGTAAAAGCATATCAGAAGACACCATCGGTTTCAGGAAAGGGTTCAGGCAAAACGGATGAGCAGGGAATCCGATTAAAAAAGATGTACCTTGCCAGGCAGGATGATATAGCTTCAAGCAACAGAGGACTGGTTCTCAGGAAAGAGTTGGACAGGCTTGCAGGTGGTACGCAGGGACATCGCTATGCCGTCTCCGGCAGTGTACGTAAAAAGGGCATAGAAAAGGAGTATCACGAAGTTTTTTACACACCGGACCCGGAGAAGGCAAACCGAAGGATAAAGACTCTGGAACGAAAAGCCAGGAAGGGGGCCAGAAAGGAATCCACCGCGAAGAAAAAGATGTTTGTGCGGGAGCTTGGCAGCCTGCTTGATAAGGATGCCCGGAAGCGGGAATCTGTGAAGAAGATGCAGCGGACAGAAATGATCGAGCAGACAGAATTGGAGAGGGAGACTGCAGCAAATGCCGTCCGGGTGGTGATGCTCCCAATCCGGGTGAAAGCAGCACAGATAAAAATACAGATTCAGAAGAAGCTGACAGAGATGGTTTCAGGAATCGGGAAATATGCCGCTATGCTCGGGGGAGTGCTTTTGCTGCTCCTTTTTTTAGTCTCTTTTTTTGCTGCCCTGTTCGGGAGCCTCGCCGGTGAAGAAGAAAACAGTACCATGTATTCCGCGTCTGGCAGCGAGATCGTTGAGTATGCGCAATCATGGATTGGAATTACCCAGTATGCTTATGGTGCCGGGCGGGATTCCGCTACTGACTGGCAGGACTACTCGGATTGTAGTTCGTTTGTTCATGGGGTGTTCAGCCATTTTGGAATTGAGATCGGATGGACAACGACAGCGATGGAAGATATCGGAATGGAAGTTGAAGGCGGCCTGACCGATGCCATTCCGGGGGATATCGTCCTCTTTTTCGACGGATGGGTGCAGTCCGGGAACAGTGGCCATGTTGGTATTTATGCCGGGGATGGAATGATGGTGCATAATTCGGTGAGCCGGGGAGTGTGTATGTCCAGCGTAGAATCGGACGGCAGGCAGTATGTGGTGCGCCGGGTGATAACCGGAACATCTTCAGGAAACAGTACCGACAATACCGATTATACCGAAGAGCAGATGGAGATTATTTGGGCAATTGTCTGTCAGGAGGATGGAGGAAGTTACGCTGGCGCGCTTGCGGTGATCAGCACGGCGATGAACCGGGTGGACAGCGCACAGTGGTCGTACTTGGGGAGCAACGCCTACGAGCAGCTGACCGCATCCGGGCAGTTCTGTTACAGCATTGATACTTACTGGCAGCGATATCTGGGAGGGAATGTGCCTGATTATGTTAAACAGGCGGTCAGCGATTGCCTGGAAAATGGAATCCGGAACCATTCACACACGAGCTTCCGCAGTTACTATACGGAAGGCTCCGAGCAGATCGGCGGCGGAAACTATTACTTTGGCTAACAGTCCAGAACAGCAGCAAATATAGCCTGCTTTCTGGACTGATGAAATTATGATGGGGAGATTTACGATGGATAAAAAGAAAATAAAGCTGTACATTATCCTGCTTGTGCTGCTGATCGGCGCATCAGTACTGCTGCCATATGCGGTAAATACTGTTTCGGATGCGATTGTGGGGAGAATTATCAATCACTCTGAGACAGAGACGGATTATGAAACAGAAGAAGAACTACTGACTGAAACAGAAGATATTTCTGATAGTAGTGCTGAAACGGGAACAAAAAAAGTATCAGAAACAGAGTTGGGCGCAGGAGAGACAGTCGTGCTGGGGGTGGAATCAGATTCGGAATCTGCATCTGCTACTGATAGTTTATCAGAAACGACAGCAACAGGTTCTGACTCTGGAAGCCAAGAAGCAACACAGGCGTCAAGTGAAGGAAAGACAGAGGAAGCTGATACAGCCCAATCGGAAAGGTTGAATGAAATGGAAACTTACGTATCTTCGTTTCAGCCTGAGATAGTTGTATCAGCTGGAGTTGAGGACAGCTACTCTGATTTTCTGGACGGAAGGGAGACGCAGTTTCTGGAAGCAGTCGGGGAATACGTATATTCTATCTATGACGATCTGGTGGACATCGCAGAAATAGAGATTGTGGAGACTGTCCGGAACAATGACGACGAATGTTCCTGCCAGATTGAACTGTTTACGGATGATGGCAATTCAGAACTATTCATCTGCAGCTATAACAAGAAATGGGACTATTACGGGGTATATTCCCTGTACAGCGTTGACTGAGGAGGAAAAACATGTATAAGAAAAAAAGCAACAAACCACTTTATATCGCAGTCGCTGCGGCAGTCATTTTGATTGTGGTACTTGCGATCTTACAATCGACCATGTCAAAACAGACAGGACAAAAAACAACAATGGAGACCGAAACAGAAAGCGAGTTGAACGTTGAGACAGAGACGGAGACACCAACACACAATATCCTTTTGTACAAGAGCAGTTCCGGGACAATTGAGTTTGACGCGTCATGGCTGCTCTCCGACAGTGACACGGATTCCGTCCTGGAAGTGGAAGAAAATACGCTGGTGACAATGCTGATCACGCCGGCGGAAGGAAAGGCACTGGAGAGTGTGGATGTCCTAGATTATGACATGCAGACGGTCAGCAGTGTTGTACGGTCCGTTTCCGGGACAGAGGACGCAACAGGGGAAATGCGGCTGAGTTTTGTCATGCCAGACCGGGATGTTTTCATCAGTTTCAATTTTACAGATGTTTCTGTGGAATCAGAGGCACAGACAGAAATTGAAACAGAGAGCGAAACGGAAGCAACCTCTCCCTATGGACTTACTCTGCATGGCCTCACGGACGAAGTGCAGAGCAGTTATAACGGAATGTTTGATGAACAGAAATTCCTGCAGGCGCTCGGTGATGCCCTTCAGATCGACTCGGAAGAAAGTGAGTACCGGAATGTGACGAATGTCTATTTCGGTGAAGCCGTTGAGACGGAAGATTCAGATACGCCGAAAGTCTGCTATGAAATATATTTTAATGGGTATGAGACCTGGTCGCTGCTTTCCACTTACTATGTAACAGAGGATTCCTATGTTTTCTCAGAGAAGACGAGTGAAACAGAAACAGAGACGGAAGTCGGAGACGATAATATTATTATTACTGATTCGACTGGGACAGATACAACGGCTTCAACCGGAACGTCCGGAAGTACGAGCGCGAGTGGAAGTTCAAGCAATACCAGCAGCGTCAGCACAGGAGAAACGACTACAACAACGACAAGCATGGATATCCTTTCCGTCTCGACTGTGTTCCTGAGTTTTGTCGGAGACGAGAATGCGTTTTATCAGGCTGCGTTTGATTATGTCCTGAGTAAAGGCTATACCGGCAGCATCATAGGAACGATGTCGTCTTACGAGATTGACCCGGAGAATCAGACAGCCACAATCCGGATCATGCTCAGCACTGGCGGGACAATCACAGGGACTTATAACAAGTCCGCGAATACGTACAGCTTTTCCGGGCTATGATGGGAGGATTATATGAGTAAAAGAAAAAAAGCGGGCGGCAGAAAACGGCTGCCCGAAAAAAATCAGAGTGTGCCTGTGGAAACATCAAAGAACGAATCATCATGTGTAAATCATGAGGACAACATGAATGATTTTCTGGAATATAAGAGCCGGGACAGCAATAATACGGAAAGTGAAAATCAGGAGAAAGCAGAACCGAATAAGGGATTGCCTGAAAATGAGCTTGAAGTAAATGCACCCTGTGAAGATGAAACCATGGGCCGAGAGACTTGCAAGGATGATCTATTGGAAGATGAAGGAACACGGGAATCGGATGAATTCATTCAGAACGGGAATGCGGCTGACGAAGAGCAGTCTGTTGAATCGGAGACAGAGACCGCTGCCGTTGCAGAAAGCGAGAACGAAGAAAATGGTAGTGAGCAGAACGGTAAACATTTTTTATACCAGTGGAGACAATGGCTGATAGGGGTGATTCTGATTTTCCTTGCAGCATTGTATCTGCTCAACAATAGTTCCAGAAATACGGAGACGAATTTGCCCCAGGGGACGGAAACGGCAATCACTGAATCAGAATCCGAAGCAGCTGCGGCAACCCAAACCATCCGGGTGACCGGAACGAGTGATACGGATGAATCGGATATTTCTGCAGCAGGAGAGAATGCCACAACCATCGAAGAAAATCAGAGTGAAGCGGAAAATATGAATGCTACATTTTCTGACGCAGAAAACGAAACTGAGACTGAGGACTGGCAGCAGACTATTTTCGGAGATTCAGAAAATTCGGTTCTGCCGTCCATAAAGGTATCCGGCCTGACAGAGGAACAAAAGAAAAAATCCGGCTACCGGGAATCGGATTTCCTTATGGCTCTGTCCGCGTTTTTATCGAATAACGATCTGGCCGGAGTGACGGAGGTAACATTTGAAAATGAGATTCCGTGTTCTTCGGACGGAGCGTTTGCATTCTGCGCAAGCATGGACAATTCGGAAGACAGACTTACCGTTATCATGTACCCGGATTATCCTGGCCAGTATATTTTGCTGCTTGAGGAGACACAGGAAACTGCGGAAGAATTTGATAGAGTGGAAGAAGCGGAAACGCAGAATGAAAGCGAAGCGGATGAAGAGACACAGGAAGCGATTGAAATTCAGAGCGGACAAGGTTCCTCAGAAACAGAGCGGAGTTATGATGCTACGACACTTTCCGTGATGGGAATTCCGACGACGCTGCTGAACTATCTTGCAAATCGCTATGAACTGCAGTACACGCTCTATGATTATTTGTATCGGAACGGCTACAGTGATGTCACTGCTGCTGCAGTTAACTCGTATGAGATTGATGCAGATACGCGGACAGCGACGATCACTTTCACTCTCTCTGATGGAAGCAGCCTGATTGGAATTTACAACCGGGACGAAAATTCCTATTCGTACCAGTAGAAAATGGGAATCTTCTGATTGCAGTCCGATGAAAATCTGCTATAATGAAGGTGTCACAGGAAATCAGGAGAAAATGCTTTATGAGAAGAGACAACACGAAGGCAGATGTAAGGCTGAAGGACTTCTGGCGCGATAATGACCGTTTTGCAGACCTTTTTAATGCAGTCCTGTTTGAAGGGCAGGAGGTTCTGAAACCGGATGCATTGGAAGAGGCTGACACGGACATGTCCGGAGTCATTCAGCTAAAACAGTATGAGGAATCCCTTGTGCGTGCAAGGGATGTGGTTAAGAAGACAGCATATGGTGCGGATTTTGTGATCTGGGGGATTGAGAACCAGCAGCGTATTCATTATGCATCCCCACTTCGGACTCTCCTGTATGATGGCATGGGATATCTGAAAGAATACAATGAGATTACCAGACATCGCAAGGAAGATCCGGAACCGAAAACAAAAGATGAGTTTCTTTCGAGAATGCGTAAGGAAGACAGGCTTCACCCGATTTTTTCAATTACTGTATACTACGGAGAAAAGGAATGGGACGGACCGCTTTGTCTCAGAGATATGATTGTCGATATGCCGGAACCAATGGCGAGACTCTTTTCGGATTATAAGATGAATCTTGTTCAGGTTCGCGACAGCGGCAAATATACTTTCAATAATGAAGATGTAAAAACTGTATTCGATGTTTCCAGAGAATTTTTTGAAGGGAATATTGAAGAAGTAAAGAAGAAGTATAAGGATAAAGAACTCCAGCCTGAATTGGTTGCGGTTATTGGGAAAATCACAGAATCAATGTTTCTTATGCAGAAGGGTAAGCGCGGAAGGAGGCCGATAAATTTGTGTACAGCTCTGGAATCTTGGGAATTAAAGGAATTTAAAAAAGGCGAGAAGCAGGGGATTGAAAAAGGCGAAAAGCAGGGGATTGACTTGGGAATCATGCAACGTGATCGCGAGCTGATTCATAAGTGGACAGCCCTTGGCTATAAAACGCCTGAGATTGCTGACCTGTTGGGCTTCACGGAAGAAGAAGTACGCAGAGTGCAGGCTGAGAAATAGCTTGGCAATCCTTTTGATGAAATCAATCAATAGCTTCACAAAAACTGTCTTGTTTACACAGGGCGGTTTTTGTTTGTCCATTTATCGAGAGAGGATCGAATTCAAAACCAGGAAGGGTTATGCTGATGGAGCAGATTATTGAGGCAGGGGGAAAAGGTATTCAGGTAAAGGACAGCGATGCAGCAGAAACAATTCGCTGCCTGCAGGCAGTGGTGCTGTTGGAAAAACTGCTCGGAGAAAAAATTCCAGGCTGCCGGTTTGAAGCAGGAAGGCTCGCGGGTGGGAAGAAAAAGCGGAAGCAGATTGAAAAGAGGATAGCAGAACTTCATAGCTGGGTGCGGTTTTTGCAGATTACAGAAGAAGAACTGCTTATCATCACACCGTCACTGAAAGCTATGGAGGAGGAAGTCAAACCGCTTACGCCGGATGAAATTATTTCGGTTTGCCAGGGGACATCGTTGTGTAAATAAGATGGTTATGATAGGATTGTGAAAAATGAATTCGGCGAAAGGAGAAGACTGTTGTGAGCAATTCTGATATTTACCAGCTTGTACCAGACGATACCATAAGAGCAGAATATGGAAAATTTGATTTTACGCGTCTGCCAGAAATTAAGAAGGAATTAGAAGAATTTCTGGCGGCGCGGAAGAAATACATGACGGATCATAATAATGATAACTTGTACGAGATGCAGAGAACTTTTCTGTATCTCGATGGAGATACAAAGCTTGCGTCGCATATGGAAATCATGACTGAGGCTGATTTTTTTCGATTACGGGAATTGCTTCGCCAGGGAGTAAGATAAAGGAAACAGAGTAAAACGCAGCATACAGAATGATTTTTTACAGAGTCGAGAAATCGGCTCTTTTTTTGACCCTGTAACATGTTTTTTCATCGTAATATTTGCATACATCTGCCATGTAATAATTTCGGATTTTGCCGCCATTTTAAGGCGGCGTGAAACAACGGTTTTGGGGGTATCAGGGGGCGTCAGCCTCTTGACAAGAGGCCGTTGTGAAACAAAAGGCGTATCTTGCCATTACCTGTGAATAACATCGGAGAAAAGTGTGAAACGAGAACGATGTTTCTGGTGATCTGGATCTGAAATTGTTACAAAACGCCTGTTGAAATGGCTGTACACAGAAATTGTTACGAAAATGTTATGACCGGGTTGGAACCGCTGGGAGAGGCATTTATTAAGGTGGATTTAACAACTGTGGAAAGGGAAAATAACCGGCAAAATAATCAAGGAAAGGAGGCGGTATCTGATGGCAAACAGAACAGTCTGGAAAGCATTCCGCTGTACGGAGGAAGAGGCTGCGAAGATTGCGGAACAGGCAGAACGCAACGGTTTATCCGAATCGGATTACATGAGAAGAAAGATTTTTCAACTTCCGCAGGAGACGGATCAGCTGCTGAGGGAATTGAAAAATTCTATTTTGAAGATTGGGACAAATATCAATCAGGTGGTGCGTTCGTGTAATTCCAGACGTTTTATTACGAACATGGATTACCGGGATCTTACGGAATATCTCGAAAAAATCGACAGGAAGTATTATGAGACGGTACAGCTGCTGCAGGTCCAAAATGAAAATTATTTTTATGCTTCTGAACATGATGATGAAATAGAAAATGAAAATAATCGTGAGGCCGATGCAGCAGACGCTGGTAAAGCAAAATCGAAAAAAGCGAGAAGAGGTGGTTAGAGATATGGCGGTAACTCGTCTGCTTAGAATCAAAGAGACGAAAGGAAGCAACAAAGCTTCGCACTTGAAGAAAAATTTATTTTATATCTGCCGGGACGAGAAGTGCGGGAATGGCCTCTGGATCGGTGGGAACGCTGGCAGGACTCCGGAGATGATTTACCGGACGATGGTTGAGAATAAAAAATTCTGGGGCAAGGAGGACGGAAGCCAGGCTTTCCACTATATGCTTTCCTTCCCGCCGGACTGCGGTATCGATGAAGCAACGGCATTCCAGATTGCAGAAGAATTCTGCCGGGAATTGCTGGGGGACGATTATTATTATGCGTTTGCTGTCCACAATGACAAGGCGCATATGCACGTACACATCACGTTCGATTCAGTATCAAAAACGGACGGATTAAAATTTCACTCACCCAAAGGTGACTGGGAAAAGCGCATCCAGCCGATTACGGACCGCATCTGCGAAAAATACCATCTGCCGACTTTGGAGTATGACGAGGATCGGCGCGGACGAAATTACGGCGAGTGGAAACGGCCAAAGCAGATGGAAAAGGGAGAGTATTACAGCTGGACGGATATTATCCGGGATGATATTGACGAAGCGATTGAGCACTCGGAAAGCTATGAGGCCTTTCTCGACTACCTGCGCAGTGATGGATATACGGTGACGAGAAACGGAAAGTTTCTTTCATTGCTTCCGGAAGGTGCCGGGCGGGCTTTTCGTACCGGAAGGCTCGGAGACGGTTATGCGAAAGAAGAAATTATTCAGAGAATCGCGGACAAGGGCACCAAACCGCAAATCGAAAATCGTTACAAGACATACGGTGACCGTCAGGAAATGCGCGAGGTAATCTACGCGAAAATCGTCCGCTGCCCCGGTTGGAAGATGACACCGTTTCAGAGGAGCTTCTGGAAAAGATGGAATAACACTTATTTCATCCGGAAACCGGATCGGATGACAAAAGAGCAGAGGGTTCGGAACAAGCAGGATATTCTGGAGATTCGCAAATTATCCGATGCCATCCGGTATATGGTAGATTGTGATATCGGTGATGAATCCGATCTGGAGAAAAGGAAGGATGAACTGACAAAAGAACGGGAGGCCATGGAACATGAACTTTCGGCAACCCGGACAAAGTATTATAAGAAGCAGCCGTTTTACTATGTATCCAGGTATGAGAAACTGAAAGAGCAATACCAGTCTGATCCTCAGCCTGAGACGAAGCAGGAAATGAAAGAATTGATGAAACTGATTGAAGCCGTCTGCCCATACGGGGAGGCGGTTTTTCAACGGAATGAAGTAAAAGAAAAAATGGATAAGTGCCGCGGTGCCTTGAAAGATAACAAAAAAGAGCTGAGGATTGTCGAAGATACGTTCAAACTTTTTTGTCAGATGGAGCCGTCGGCAAGAAAAAGAGATATTTCGAGAGAGGATCATAGAGACAAAACCAAAGAAAAAAGAGAGGACGCAAAATATGGGACAGAGACAGGCAAGAGCAAAAAAATCCGAAGCGGCGCGGCGGGCCGAAAAACGACAGGCACGGGCATCGGGAAAGACACAGAGTAGGCGTGGAAATCAAATGGGCAGTCAGGCACAGAATACGAAAGCGTTAAAGGACAGTGGGCAAGAATGGTCAGAGGCGGGGAAAAATAAAACGAGTGAACAAAGCGCGTATCCAATACAGATGTCAGCAACAGAGAAGAATGGCCAGAAAGCTCATGATGAAGAACGGCTGTCGCAATCCGATGCAAATCAGAATTTACAAGCAGACCCTGCAAATGTTATGGAAGATGCCGATCAACAGGATCATATGTTGGAGACGGTTGCCCCCAGAGCCACTGTTGAAATGAATGAAAAAGCGGTTGGCTTTCAGATTGATCTGGAAGGACGGGAGAATTCGGATGAAAAAGCAGAGCGGAAGGTAAAGGATTATCTGAGTTATGCGCCTTACCTGGAGGCGGATGATTCCTACAGGCACCACGTCGAACAGCTTTACCTGATGTGCAGGGAAGGGTTCAGCAAAGAATTTATCGAGGAGGCTTTCTGCTATGGGAAAGAGGTGGGGCTTGTCAGCCTCGATCTGATGCGCAGCATTGCGCTGATCGGCGGCGAAGAATTTGCCATGGGATTCTATGACGGGGAGTATTCCCTGAGTGAGGTGCGAGATGAATACGCGGATTTTGCCGCTATGGAAAAATTTAGCCAGTTTGATGAGATTGAAAAATTGCGGCATGAGGCGGAACATGCACGGGATCGATTTGATTTGCAAATGGAGTTTTTAAAGAAAGAGCAGGAGAACAGCAAAGCTTACGCGGATGACCGGATCAGGAGCGAACGCGAGGCTGCGGAGGAACGGCTGAAACAGCAGCAGGAATATTCAGAGGAAAAAATCCGTTCGCTGAAAACTACGTTTGAGACAGAAAAATCGCTCTTGCAGTCAGAAGCGGACAGGAAACGGGATGCACTGGAGACGGAGCTTGGAACCTGTACGGTGAAGCTGGATTCGGTTCAGAAAGAACTGGATGCTCTAAGGACACAGCTGGAAACGGCACAGGAGGAGAAACATAAACTGGCGGAGGAACGAAACGGCCTGATACAAGAAAATGAAAAGATGAAAGCTCAGTTAGCGGAAAGGACATTGCAGCCGGGTAATACTGTGGTTGGAGATAATCAGCCGGAAGCGGTGAATCCGGCGGCACCAGAGGAACAGGCTGTAAAGAAAAACTCGCTTGGTACAGGAGCCTCAGGCAATGAAAAAAACCTGAACGGTGTGCGAGAAGCAGATGTGTTAGCAGCTAATTATGTATCCAAACCGGGAAAGAAGGGACTTCTTCCATTCCATCAAAAACATAAGAGAAATGAGACCAGGAAGAGGGACGATTTTATTATCGACCTGATTAAAAATCCGGGTTATACGGATGAACAGTTCGAGATTATTTATGCTGCGGTGAAAGCGGGAATGCCGCTGAAAGAACTTGAGCAGATCCGCAATCCGGAACTTCCCGCTCGAAATATGCAGATGTTAGCGAATTATTTTATGAGGAAGGATGCCGGGATTCCGGCAGGAAAGGAGGCGAATGAAAATGGGAGCACCGATGAAAATCATCCGGCAGGCGGATCTGGAGAAAGAGCTTGAACATCTGAAAGAGTCTTTGTATGCGCTGATGCGCAGTTATGAGTCAGTGAACCAGGCATTTCATCAGTATCTGAAAAGCGACAAGGCGATAGAAGACCGTTATGGAGATTTTCTGCTGGCGAGAAATTATAAGGAGATGCAGACGCTGACAGAAATGGGAGAAAAGAATCAGGCTGAAAGACACGAAATCAGCAGCGATCTGTCACAGGAAGAGGCGGCACGTAAGGTGCTTGATTTTTACCTTCACCTTCCGGATGGATTTTCCCATCCGTTTGAGAAATATCGCGGAGCAGGGAACTTTTTAAGCCTTGCGAAAAACGATATCTATTCCACTTTTGAAGACCGGGAAGCATCCCGCAGTCTGCTGAAAGATATGGCGATGGTGGTGGAGGCACTCCCGGAATATTATGATAATGGGAGACGCAGTACTAAGGAAAACCTCTTTAACGAGGTATGGGGCTATATCAGATGCCGGTTTGAGAAGGAAAAGCAGGAAAGGATTTCAGAGGATGCAAAGCAGATTCCAAAAGCAGTAGATGCCTCCCAGAAAGAGTCAAAACAGATTTCAAAGATGTCAGAAGAATTTTCCGAAAAACCAGAGCAGATTCCGGGCATAACGCAGACAATTATAAATAAGACAGAGCAGCCTCCAGAAGAACAGGAACAGCAGCAACAGGAGGAGTTAGAACCTCAGAAATCTGAACAGAAGGAAGAAACCCGCAAGCGGAAAGCAGGACGGACCCCGTAAGGAGGTGGATGACGCATGGCAAAAATTAATGAGGTAATAAAACTGGCAGAGGATCATGCTGCTGAGATAACGGCGTCGCCGGAGAAGTGGATGGATTATCTGGATACATCTTCACGCTTGTACCGCTATTCATTCGAGGACACCCTGCTGATCCACGCGCAGCGTCCGGATGCGACTGCCTGTGCGGAATTTGATGTCTGGAGCAAGAAAATGAACTGCTGGATTAGGCGGGGGTCAAAGGGAATCGCGTTGATTGATAAACAGACAGGTGCCCGCCCCAGGCTGCGCTATGTCTTTGATGTGTCGGATACGGTTCCGTCAAGGAACGGCAGGCAGCCCATCCTGTGGCAGCTGAGTCCCGATCACCGCGACGCAGTCAGGGATCATCTTCTGGAAGCATATGATATTGATGACAATTATTCTGAGGATCTGCGTTCAGCGCTGATGGGAGTGGCTATTGTCCAGACAAAAAATTATCTGGATGATGCGGTGGAGGGTCTGTTTACGGAACCCGGAAGTTCTTCACTTGGTGCAGATACGGAAACAGTCCGGAAAGAATTCCGTTATCTGATGGCGATGAGTATTTTATATACGCTTTTCAGACGGTGCGGGCTTGAAACGGCAGATTATGTGGGAGCAATTGACTACAGGGATATTGTAAAATACCGGGATATCGGAGTCCTGACGCAACTGGGTAATGCGGTATGGCAGGCCAGTGAGCCGGTGCTGATCGATATCGGACGAACGGTGCGGAAAATAATTTTGGAAGAGAGCCGCGACAAAGTTGCAAATCAGAATCGGGGAGGCTACAATACTTCCAACAGGACAAATCAGGGACCTGAGAAAACGGAAGCCGCTCATCCGGCGGTTCGGAAAGCAGAAGAATCCGAAACGAAGCAGCAGGCAGTGCAGGAATCTGATAAGTCAGAAACAGACCATAAAGCGGAACACACAGCAGAACAAAAAGGAGGAACTGATCATGAAACTGAATTATTACCGCAGCGGGGATTATCTTTATCCGAATCTGACCATCACAGACGAGACACCGGAAGAGAGCATCGGGAAGTACGGGATGCTCCGGGAGACGTACCTGAAGGAGAACAAGCGGGGGATGTACTCATCACTCCTGCTGCAGGGGCAACTGAACAGTTATCTGGCGGACATCGAGAAGACCGCGCAGGAACGGCTGGAAGTCCTGATGGAAGGCCTGCAGAAAGCATATCCGGGACCGGACAAGAGCGACCAGATGGCGTGGGTAGCCCACCAGAACAGCCTGAAGGAGATGGCGGAAGAGACCATTTATCAGGAACTGATTTACACCTGATTGAAGATCTGCCTGAAGAAAGCAATGGAACAGTAACTGATGAAGCAGAGATGGAAATCGTCTCTGCTTTATCTTTGCCCGTAATTCCGACAATGGAGGAGCAAATACGTGACATCGAGGAGCGTCAGGCTGCGCTCTATGCCG
The DNA here is from genome assembly GCA_021199235.1 of Lachnospiraceae bacterium. Lineage (GTDB taxonomy): Bacteria > Bacillota > Clostridia > Lachnospirales > Lachnospiraceae > Choladousia. The sequence continues at coordinate 44,389 of JAJQIL010000142.1, forward strand.
GGGAGATTTCGATATCGTCGGAAGTGGTGGATGAAATCCTGCGGACCGGAGGTAATAAAGAGCATAGCGTACTGCGTCTGATTTATAATTTTATGTCAGATCAGACAGATGAGGAATACACGGAGTTTGTCCGCACGGAATATGGCACAGGTGGCAAAGGTTTTGAGATTGATGGGAAAGAGTATTCGGTGTGGTTTGACCCGTCTGGAATGCAGATCGTGCTCGGACATACGGTGCATGACCAGATTCTGGGTAAAGCATTTTTATCATGGGAGAACGTGAGCAACCGTATTCATCAGCTACTGAAGCAGGGCGAATATGCATTGCAGCCGGTGCTGGATGCAGCGCGTAGCACTGTGATAAGGGAGCACGCGCAGTCTCTGGCTTTTTTTGAAAGGGAAATGGCGGACGGTGTTGCGGAACACGTTTTTGCGGACTTAGAGCCATTTTCCGGTGGCTTTCCGGATATTGAGGAAAAGCTGTCGAACCTTCTTGCACAGCATGACTTCCTGGTTGATCTGAATGCGCGCCTGGAAGGGTTTGTGAATGTTTATGAAAACAATCATGATCTGATACGCTCCCGCCTTTATAACCCGGAGAAAGTCCTGCGGCAGTTTCGACGCTTGGCGTTAAAAACGGTGCCGTATCAGGTTCGGCCAGGTTTTCAGTGGCAGGAACACAGGATGTTTATCACACAGGATGAAATCGATGCGTATCTGGCAAGGGGAGGTGCGTATTCAGATGGCAGGCTCTCTACGTATTCGTACTATCTGCAGAATGATTCCATGGCAGATCGAACAAACTTTATTAAAGAAAAATATGGTACCGGCGGCCAGAGCAACGCCCTCTCAGGTGCGGATGATTCCTGGGCTGATTATGATGGTAAGGGGCTGCGGCTCAGTAGAAATGGAATCCGTAATCCGGAAACGGAGATTTTGCTGCCGTGGAGAAGGGTGGCGCAGAGGATTGATTCGCTGATTGAAAATGGACGGTTTTTATCTGCCGCAGACTATGACCATATGGCCTCGTATGAACGCAGAACGATGGCTGCGAGAATCCTGAGTTTTTATGGAGGAATGCCGCCGAAGATTCCACGTCCGTTTGCCTATCAGCAGGATCAGGTACTTGCTTATGGGGGCAGTCTGGAAGATTTGACAGAAGCGCTGGAAGACCGCGAAAGAATGGAAACCGTTCTGAAGGCCATGGATGAAGCTTTGGTTGCGCTCCCACTTGATGATTCAAGGTATAAAGAGCGTTCCGGGATTCTTGCAAATATGCGTGGGTACGTGGATGGCAGCTATACCCTGTTTCCCAATAAGAATGAACGGAAGGAACCGTTGCTTGAAAACCAGCAGATGTCATTGTTTGACTATTTGGATGCTGGTGCTTTAGGGCCAGTAGTTGATGATCAGGAAGTGACTGAATCAGCCCCTGAAAATACCGTGGCAGAGCATACTGATACCGATGTGTTAGATGCTGGTGTTACAGAAGAAAAGCAACAGGAGACAGAGTTCCCAGAGACAGAACCGCCTGAAACGCTTCCCCAGGCTCCTACAATCCGCGAACTGTATGAACATTACTTCCCGATTGTCGAGACGGCGGTTCTGAAAGATACGGCATATCAAAACGCCTGCAGAAATTCAGACCGGGAAAATGCGGAGATAGAAGGAAATGTGGCCATTAAGCGTGCAGTGGACTCTTCGGGAAATATGGAATTATACCGACTGTATTATGACGAGACAGGATTCCACAATCGGCTGCACAGCGAAGTGTTTGAAGCAACTTATCCGATGCTTTCGGCACCTGCGCCGGCGGAGTCTTTTACCATATGGCTGCTGAGTGAGACAGCAGCTAAAGAGTATGACACAATCAAGGAACGCTACCAAAGTACCCTGGTAGGCTTTGAACAGCATGGGTATTTTGAGTTTTATGGAGATGACGCGAGACTTGTATCGCAGATTATCCGAAGCCGGATTTTTGAAAAACCGGCAGGAGAGGATACGCGTTTATTCACTGCCTTTCCGGTAAGTCAGTGGGCTGCATTTTCTGAAATGATCCGGAAAAAGGGCGAGAGCCTTGCCTTAATGAGTGAGAAACCAAACGGCACGCACCGGCTGATGAAATATTTCAACTGGAAAGATTATCTGCCGCTGGATGCGGTGATTCATGTGGATGGCCGGGAATTCCGGATTGATACTGTGGATTACCAGACGGGTGTTGTCAGCCTGCAGGATATGACGATGGCCAAAGAAGCCCGCTACCCGATCTTTCGAAATGAATCTGTCGAATTTGTCCGCTCGTATTACGAAGAGGAAGAACCAGTTTACGATTTTTCAACGGAAATGCGGGTTGCGGATGCCCTGGAGCAAAGCAATGTGAGCCACGATGATTTCAGCGGTGAGCAAATGGATGTGATCTATGATGCGGCTCAAAAGGAACTGGATATCGTACCATTGGCAGATCCGGACTTTTCATCTGAGCAGATGCAGCTGATTGCTGATGCGGAAGAACGCATGCAGGATGACAGTAGCGGGATTTCGACTGATCTGATTGAGTTACTGTCTGAAGATGTCATGACGCAGGAAGAAGTCGAAACTGCCAGAGCAAAATATCAGCTGCCATTGAAGGAAGAAGATGCAGAACGGGTACGACCACGCGAGAAGAAAAATAATGCAGAAGATGTAGAAGAATCTGCGGACGGTCCGGAGAATGTAAGACTTAAAAGTATCGTATTGGAATTGAATCCGGCGGAAAGAGATGTAGAACCGGTATCCTCTGAAGGTTTAGAACAGTCGGCAGCAGAGCAGCCTGAAAAAGAAACAGAGATAAGAACGGAAATTGAGACAGACACCGAGATAGAGACCGAGACAGAAACCGAAACAGAAAAAGAAGTAGAATCTGACTCAGAGCCACAGCCTCAGGAACGCATAAACTTCCGGATCACGGATGATGACCTGGGAGCAGGCGGCGCGAAAACAAAGTTCCGGGCAAATATGGATGCGATCTATCTGTTGAAGAAGCTGGAGACGGAAAAGCGCCTGGCGACCACAGAAGAACAGGAGGTGTTGTCGCGCTATGTCAGCTGGGGAGGTATTCCACTGGCTTTTGATGAAAAAGCGGAAGGATGGGGGAGTGAGCGCCAGGAGCTTCGTTCCACGCTTACAGAAGATGAATATAAGGAAGCACGGGCTTCTACGCTGAATGCATTTTATACCCCTCCGATTATTATCAAGGCCATGTATGAGGCTCTTGAGCGCATGGGCCTCCGCTCCGGGAATATCCTGGAGCCGTCCTGCGGTGTCGGGAATTTTATGGGTTTGATCCCGGAAAGCATGGAAGCGGCCAGAATGTATGGTGTTGAGCTGGACAGTGTTTCTGGCCGGATTGCACAGCAGCTGTATCAGAAGAATACGGTTTCTGTGCAGGGCTTTGAGACAACTCAGTACCCGGATAACTTTTTTGACTGTGTGATCGGGAATGTCCCATTTGGCTCTTATAAAGTAGCGGATAAACGGTATGACCGTCAGAAATTTTTGATTCATGATTATTTTATAGCGAAGTCGATTGACCTGGTGCGCCCGGGTGGAGTGATTGCGGTCATCACATCGAGTGATACGATGGACAAGGCGAATTCATCCGTAAGGAAATATATCGGCAACCGGGCGGATCTGCTCGGGGCGGTTCGGCTGCCGAGGAATACGTTCCTGCGGAACGCAAACACCGGGGTAGTCGCGGATATCCTGTTTTTACAGAAGCGCGACCGCGTCAGTATTGAACATCCATACTGGGTGGAGCCTGGAACCACGCCGGAAGGATATACTGTTAATTCCTATTTTGCACGGCATCCGGAGATGGTGCTGGGGGAGTTTATGACAAGAAGTACGCAGTATGGCAGGCAGGAGGTGACGGTAAAAGCAATCGAAAGCACGGAGTTGTCTGTGCAGCTGCGCGAAGCATTAAGCCACATCAATGGGCAGATTACGGAATATGAACCTGTGGATGATGAACTGGTTGAAGATACAACCATGATCCCGGCAGAACCGGCGGTGAAAAATTTCAGCTTTACAGAGAAGGAGGGGGAAGTTTACTATCGCGAGAATTCACAGATGCGGAAGATGAGTTTCTCGAAGGATATGAAGACCCGCGTACTGGGGATGATCAGGCTGCGCGATACTGTACGCGAACTGATTAACTGCCAGCTCAATGACGGCAGCGACGAGGATGTAGAAAAACTGCAGCGGCGACTGGAGAGCCAGTATGATACCTTTACTGCCCAGTATGGGCTGATTAATAACAGGACAAACAAACGGGCATTTTCCAATGACAACAGCTACAGTCTGCTGGCATCCCTGGAGATGCTGGATGAAGAGGGGAATCTGGAGCGCAAAGCAGACATTTTTACAAGGAGAACGATCCGAAAGGCGGAGCCGGTGACGCATGTGAACACGGCCAGTGACGCGCTTACCCTCTCTATCGGGGAAAAGGCAAGGGTGGATCTTCCTTATATGGCAGAATTGCTTGGCACGCCAGGGGAGTATGGGAAGATCATCCGGGATTTGCAGGGGGTGATTTTCCGGAATCCTACAGAAGAATTGCAGGAAGATGAGACGGCAGGCTGGCATACGGCGGACGATTATCTGTCCGGCAATGTCAGGAAAAAACTGGAGGTGGCAAAAGCCGCTGCGGCTCATGATGAGAAATATGCAGTGAATGTGGAATATCTTGAAAAGATGCAGCCGAAAGACCTGGACGCATCGGAGATAGAAGTGCGCCTGGGGGCTACTTGGGTGAAGCAGGAATATATCCAGAAATTTATGGAGGAGACGTTCCGGCCGCCCTGGCGTATGCGGGAACACATCAGGGTCCTGTATTCAAAGCACACCGGACAGTGGCAGATTGCGGGAAAGTCGCTCGATAAATATAATGTAAAGACAAATTCCACGTATGGCACAAAACGTGCGAATGGATATCGACTACTGGAGGATGCCCTGAACCTGCGGGATACGAAAATTTATGACACCATTACCGATGACTACGGGAAAGAAAAACGTGTCCTGAACCAGAATGAAACTACCCTTGCCCAGCAGAAGCAGGAGCTGCTTAAGGATGAGTTTAAAGACTGGATTTTTCGCGATATGGGAAGGCGGGAGGATATCTGCAGGACTTACAACACCCTGTTCAACTCCATCCGCCCACGGGAGTATGACGGCAGCCACATCCGGTTCGTTGGAATGAATCCGGAGATCACAATGATGGAGCATCAGAGGAACGCCGTCGCCCATATTTTATACGGTAATAACACACTTCTGGCCCACTGCGTTGGGGCCGGGAAAACGTTCGAGATGACTGCGGCAGCAATGGAGAGCATCCGTCTGGGTCTGGCTCAGAAATGTATGTTTGTTGTACCAAATCATTTGACCCAGCAATGGGGAAGTGATTTCCTGCGGCTTTACCCGGGAGCGAATGTCTTGGTGGCAACAAAAAAGGATTTTGAACCGGCGAACCGGAAAAAATTCTGTTCGCGGATTGCGACCGGACAGTATGATGCCATTATCATCGGGCACAGTCAGTTTGAACGAATTCCCCTCTCTGTTGAGAGGCAGGCGGCATCCATTGAACGTCAGATTGACGATATTATGCTTGCAATTTCGGATGCCGATGCATCCGGGCTGGGAAAGCGCAGCTTCACGGTAAAACAGCTGGAGAAGAGAAAGCGTTCCCTGGAGACAAAGCTGGCGAAACTGAATGACCAGAGCAGAAAGGATGATGTGGTCACATTTGAACAGCTTGGAGTTGACAGATTGTTTGTGGATGAGAGCCATTTCTATAAAAATTTGTTCGTTTACACCAAAATGAACAATGTGGCTGGAATTGCGCAGGTAGATGCGCAGAAGAGCAGCGATATGTTCATGAAATGTCAGTACATGGACGAGATAACCGGTGGAAAAGGGGTGACATTTGCTACCGGTACGCCAATCTCGAACAGTATGGTCGAAATGTATTCAATCATGAGATATTTGCAGTATGACACACTACAAGAGATGGGTCTGGGAAATTTTGATGCCTGGGCAGCTTCTTTTGGTGAGACAGTGACCGCTATCGAATTGGCTCCCGAGGGAACGGGCTACCGTGCAAAAACGCGGTTCGCCCGTTTTTACAATCTGCCGGAATTGATCTCTGTTTTTCGTGAATGTGCGGATGTGCAGACATCTGATATGCTGAACCTTCCTGTTCCGGAGTCAGAATTTATAGACGAGAAGCTACAGCCGAGCGAGATTCAAAAAGAGATGGTGGAATCTTTTTCCAAACGCGCGGACATGGTCCGAAATGGCAGGGTGGATTCTTCCGAGGACAATTTTCTGAAAATAACGATGGATGGAAGAAAGCTGGCACTGGATCAGCGCCTGCTGAACGATATGCTCCCGGATGATGAAAACAGCAAGGTGAACCGCTGCGTTGATAACATTTATAGAATCTGGAAAGAAACGGAAGAAAAGCGGCTGACCCAGCTGGTTTTTTCCGATCTTTCCACACCGAAGAAAGACGGCTCATTCAACGTTTATGATGATCTGCGTAATAAGCTGGTCGCAAAAGGAGTGCCGCCGGAGGAGATTGCGTTTATCCATAACGCGGACACGGAAGTAAAAAAAGAAGAATTGTTTAAAAAAGTGCGGACCGGTCAGGTCCGTATTTTAGTTGGTTCAACCGCGAAGATGGGAGCCGGAACGAACGTGCAGGACCGGCTGATCGCGCTGCATCATCTGGACGTGCCGTGGAAACCGTCTGATCTGGAGCAACGTGAGGGTCGCATTCTCCGGCAGGGCAATCAGAATAAAAAAGTAAAGATCTTCCGCTATGTTACGGAAGGAACCTTTGATGCGTTTAGCTGGCAGACGCTGGAGACGAAGCAGAAATTCATTTCGCAGATCATGACTTCAAAGTCGCCGGTCCGCTCTGCTGAAGATGTGGATGACACGGCTTTGACTTATGCGGAGATCAAGGCTCTCGCGACAAGCAACCCATATATAAAAGAAAAGATGTCGCTGGATGTGGATGTGAGCAAACTTAAACTTCTGAAAGCCAATTATAAGAGTCAGTTTTATCAGCTAGAGTCGGATGTGGCCAAAAAATATCCGGGTGAGATCAAGGCAACCGAACAGTATATTGTCGGCCTGAAAGCAGATGCCGAAGCGGTGGCGGCAATCCCTGCACTGGATAAGGAGCATTTTTCGATGACAGTCAATGGGACGGTTTACACAGAATACAAAGAAGCGGGAGAGGCGATTATAAACGCTGCCACCGCTATGAGGGCAGCAGGGGTAGATGGAGAGATTGGGGAATACCATGGCTTTTCCATGAAGGCAGAGTTTGTCATGCTTACGCAGAAATATACTCTGATACTCCAAAATAACGGAGGGTGGCATTACGTAGAGCTTGGAAAAGACCCGACCGGCAACATCACACGTATCAACCACGCATTGACTTCGATTGGAGAAAAACTGCTGCCGGAGGCGGAACAGAAGCTGGAGAACCTGCGTCAGCAGATGCAGAACGCACAGGAGGAGCTGAAAAAACCATTTCCGAAGGAACAGGAGCTGGCAGAGAAATCTGCGCGTCTTGCAGAGCTGAATGCTCTTTTGAATATGGACAAAAAAGACAGTATGGATGCGGTTGGTGTGGGTGAAAAGACCACGCCGGCAGAGCCAGTATCATCGGGCGGAAGAAATCAGCCAGCTACTGTCGGGGACATTTCAGGAAGAGACGAAACAGGACAATCCTGTGTTTGGCAGTCGAATCAGGGAAGCCAACGCTGGCAAAGTAACCCAAACAGTCAAAGCAATCCAAACACTCAAAATAGCCCAAACAGGCAGAACGTGGCTCAGAGCCGCTTTCGGAACACAAAACCGAAAATGTACCCTTACAGATAATGGCAATGTGGGGACTTGTTAAAGAAGAGGAGGAGATCAGGATGGCGGATGGATATGAGCCGGTTATCCACTGGATCACAAGGCAGGAAAATTACGAAATGCAGGAAGTGCTTACGGTCAGGGAGAATCGGCCAACTCATGCTGACCCAACTGCAGCCGCAGCTATCGGCAGGGTTTCTCGGGATTCAGACAGGATGTGTCAGAAGAGAAATAAAGGAAAGCTTCATTGACTGTCATAAACGGGTGTCTGGCAGCAGGGCAATGAGAGTTTGTTTGTTGGCTTTGTCAGACACCGTGAAGAAAGGAGGCCCATGGAACTGCAGAGTTTTTATGAAATGCAATCGAAGTATGAGAAGGAACGCCTGGCCGAGCTTGAACGGGTGAAGGCTCGTGGGACGGAAAAGGGATACCAATATGCAGACCGTGTTGATTTTTCAAGTTCAGATTATTGGTTTTCCGTTGATATTTATTCAGCGAGTGGACGGATTTACAGTCACTATTTTTCGTGCCAGTCGCTGGATGTCCTGAAGGAGGCAATCACATGGATTATCAGCGAAACGAAGTTTTATGAGGTTACGGCTTTCGTGAAAGATAAAGCTCACGTGACATTCCGGGATCAAGGAGATATTGACACTTTTGATAATTACTAGTTACCATTCACAGCCGATTTTTAAAGCACGCCAAATATCCAGAGTTTTTTCT
>JAJQIL010000027.1 GCA_021199235.1 Lachnospiraceae bacterium
AGTGCAAAATTTCGGACCAGCCTTTTCTGCAAAATTTCGGACCAGCCTTTTCTGCATATATCATCACCGCTTTTCTGCACGTATTTTCCCGAACAATATGCAGAAAACAATTGTTTCCTCTTGATTTTCTGCATATACGGGTTTATTTTTATATGCAAAAAAAGAACTCACAGGAGATAATTCAAATGTTAATCAGAAATGGCACCATACTCTCCCCCGGCAGTAAAGAAGAATACCGCGCGGATCTTCGGATCGCAGACGGAAAGATAGCAGAAATAGCAGCCCCCGGAACGGCACTGAATGCGCAGGATGGCGAAGAAATCATCGACGCTTCCTCCTGCATCGTGGCGCCGGGGCTTATCGATGTCCATGTGCACTTTCGCGATCCGGGATTCACATACAAAGAGGACCTGCACACTGGCGCGCGCGCAGCAGCGGCCGGAGGCTTTACCACGGTCGTATGCATGGCCAATACGAAACCGGCTGTGGACAATCCGGATACGCTTACCGATCTGATTTCGCGTGCCGAAAAGGAAGAGATCCGCATCCGCTTTACGGCTGCTGTCACCAAAAACCTCAAGGGGCAGGAGCTGACTGAGTTTGAGCAGCTTGCCTCCCTTGGAGCCTGCGGTTTTACCGACGACGGCATTCCGCTGACCGACGCAAAGCTTGTCGAAGCTGCCATGCGCCGTGCCAAAGCACTGGGACTGCCTCTCTCCTTTCATGAGGAGGATCCGGCCTTTATAGAAAAAGCAGGGACCAACCGCACCGCACCGGCTATCGCTGAAAACATTCTGGCTGCCCGCGATTGTATGCTCTCCCGCTATACAGGCGCTGTGATCAACATCCAGCACATCAGTTCGGCCCAGACAGTCTCGCTTGTACGCTCTGAAAAAAAGCTGGGTACTCCGGTGTTTGCAGAGGCTACGCCTCACCACTTCTCCCTGACGGAAGACGCGGTTGAAAAATACGGTACTTTTGCCAAAATGAATCCGCCGCTGCGCACAGAAGCGGATCGGCAGGCCATCATCGCCGGGTTACAGGACGGTACCATTGATATCATCGCGACGGATCACGCGCCGCACAGCACAGAAGAAAAAAGCCGCGAAGACTTCTTCGCGGCGCCGAGCGGCATCATCGGACTGGAGACCTCACTGGCACTGGGCATTACCAGCCTCGTGCGCCCCGGTCATCTCACCCTGATGCAGCTGCTCGAAAAAATGACTGTCAATCCGGCCAGACTGTACCGGATTGACCATCAGGCGAAGCCGGGAAGCACTTCGTATGCCGGCACAGATCCGGAAGCTTACGGTATCACTACGCCCGGCTCTGCAACACCCATACCGGCTCCGATGATGAACGACCGCAGCCTTCTCTACGGCTCCATCCGCCCCGGCTGCGCAGCCGACCTTGTGATATTCAATCCGGACGAAACCTTTGTCGCGGGCAATTATCAGTCAAAATCGGAAAACACGCCGTTCACCGGCATGGAGCTTTACGGCAAAATCCACTGCACCATCTGTGATGGGCACATCATCAAATGGTAATCACATACGCCCGGTTCTTCGCGTAGTTGGGTACATTCTTACCTGTCGTGCCGTATTTCATGCCGCAGTAATTATGTGCCTTATCTGCTCTCGCCCAGTCCGGATCATAGACATAATTTCCAATTTCCGCCCAGCCGTGTCCCCCTGAGGACACGGCGCTTGCTTTATAGCCAACCGCGTTGGCCAGATAAGCAAACACAACGCCGTAGCTGAAACAGCTTCCGGTCCGGTCTCCCGATACAAAAAACCGTTTCGCATAATAAAGATCCCAGTTTTTCTTCGAATAAAACGCGCCGGTGCTCCGATACTGCATATAATTCTTCGTATACTCAAAGCACTTCTTCAGCTTCTGCTTTTTTGTATCGCTGGTTTTCGTGATCGACCGCATGATCACATTCGCCTTATACAGAATTGGCAGCTTCTGCTTACTGTACGAAGTGATCTTCGCCCTGCCGTTCTTCTGCAGCGTAATCCCGTTCACCTTTTTTGAGGTGACCATATAGCCGTTTTTGCCATTCGCGATCTTAAAGAAATAGTAATACTTGCCAATCTTCTGCCAGCCCGTGCGCTGAACCCCTTTTTTGTCAAAATAATAATACTTGCCGTCAATCAGCTTTCTCCCATTCTTCAGCATATTGCCGGACTCATCGTAATAATAAACCTTTTTCGTTTTACTGGTGTACCAGCCGGTCCGTTCCGTCTCCGCCGCCATCACTGCGCAGGAACCGAGTGCCAGCACCATAGCCGCGATCAGAATACCAAACAGTACCCGAAGCGTTCTCCTCTTTTCCATATACTCATTCTCCCTTCATATAACTCTTTTATACTCTGTGTTATTTTTTCAAACCGGAACTTCTGCTCCTGCCCACACTGCGGTTCTTAAAGTAAAACGACCTACGTCGTTTATAATAACGCTAACATTCATCCATGTTTTTGCCGTCTCCCGTAAAAATACAGCACAATCCTCTCCAGATACCGCTTCAGCACGATCTGAATCTCCTCTTTTGGATGAATCGGCTTTGTGAGTATGGAATACAGACCCGTGCGCCTGGCGCCATAAATATCCGTAAAGATCTGGTCGCCGACAAACAGCGTCGTCGATCTGGTCGTACCCATAAGCTCCATCGCCCGCTCATATCCCTTCCGCGAAGGCTTATGCGCATCCTCAACAAAAAAAGCCCCGATATCCTTATTAAACAGGTCCACACGTTCCCTTTGATTATTCGAGAGCAGACAGCACGCAAACCCCAGCGAATTCAGATACGAAAACAGCGACCGCGACCGCGCATCCGCCGGAGCGCCATGCGGCACCAGCGTATTATCAATATCAAAAATAATCCCGCGGTATCCCCGCCGGTAAAACTCCGCGTAATCAATCCCATACGCCGAATCTAAATACTCATCTGGATAAAAACACTCTAACATCGTTCTGTTCACTCCAAAAGATTTTGTTTTGTGCCAGCCGGGCGTTTTCTATGACACCAGATCGAAAATCGACAACTGATTCGTCTCCGGCAGCCCGTCGAGGATCTTCAGATCGACCAGCAGATCCGTCATTGTTTTCCCGACCTTCGCGCGTGTCATAAAATCGTCCAGCGAGAGGAACGGCCCGTCCTTGCAGGCGTCCACGATGGAGGCCGCCGCTTTTTCGCCGAGTCCGGAGATGGAGCTTAAGGATGGCATCAGGTCGTTGCCTACGATCTGGAAGCGGGTGGCCTGCGCCTTATAGATGTCGATGGGGACAAAATTAATGCCGCGTGCGTACATCTCGAGGACGCTCTTCATATCCTTATAGGTGTCCTGCTCTTTTTTACTTAAGGTATCCATGCGTTTTTCGTAGTCCGCCATATGGTAGAGCAGCTTTTCCTTGCCCAGGCACATCAGTTCGTAGTCAAAGCCCGACGCACGGATGCTGAAATAGGCCGCATAGTAGGCCTGCGGGTAATTGATCTTGCAGTAAGCGATGCGCCATGCCATCATGACGTAGGCAGCCGCATGCGCCTTCGGGAACATATATTTGATCTTCTTGCACGACCAGATATACCAGTCCGGCACATCGTGCGCAATCATTTCTTCCTCCCACTCCGGCTTGAGTCCCTTGCCCTTGCGGACGCTTTCCATGATGGTGAAGGAAAGCTCACTGTCGAGGCCCTTGCCGATCAGGTAAATCATGATATCGTCACGGGTACAGATGGCGGTGGAAATCGTCGCCTTTCCTTCCTGGATCAGCGTCTGCGCATTGCCGAGCCACACGTCCGTACCGTGCGCCAGGCCTGCGATACGGACAAGGTCGGAAAAATGGGTCGGTTTCGTATCGATCAGCATCTGCATGGCGAATTCGGTGCCGAACTCCGGGATGCCCAAAGAGCCGAGCGGTACGCCGCCGATGTCGTCCGGCGTAATACCGAGCGCTTCTGTGCTTGTGAACAGGGACATGACACCCGGATCATCAAGCGGGATCTCCTTCGGATCGAGGCCGGTCAGATCCTGCAGCATACGGATCATGGTCGGATCATCGTGTCCCAGAATGTCGAGCTTCAGCAGGTTGTGGTCGATCGAGTGATAGTCAAAATGCGTCGTTATAATATCTGTCGTCATATCGTTCGCCGGATGCTGCACCGGAGTAAAGGAATCGATCTCCTCGCCGATCGGCAGCACGATGATGCCGCCGGGGTGCTGCCCGGTCGTACGCCGCACGCCGACGCAGCCCTGCACCAGGCGGTCGATCTCGCAGTTTCTCTTATGGACGTTGCGTTCCTCATAGTAATTTTTCACATAACCGAACGCAGTCTTGTCCGCCAGCGTACCGATCGTACCGGCGCGATAGGTCTGCCCTGCGTCGAAAATAACCTCCGTATATTTGTGCGCCTTGCTCTGGTATTCTCCGGAGAAATTGAGGTCGATATCCGGCTCCTTATTTCCCTTAAATCCCAGGAACGTCTCGAATGGAATATCAAAACCTTCCTTATGTAATTTTGTGCCGCAGTTCGGACAGATCTTATCCGGCATATCGCAGCCCGCCATACCGGCGTATTTTTTGACCTCCTCGGAGTCAAAATCGCTGTAATGACAGTTCGGGCAGATGTAATGCGGACTCAACGGATTGACCTCCGTGATACCGGACATCGTCGCCACGAAGGACGAACCGACCGAACCACGCGAGCCGACCAGATATCCGTCCGCGTTGGATTTCCACACCAGCTTCTGCGCGATGATGTACATTACGGCGAATCCGTTGGAAATAATGGAATTCAGCTCGCGCTCCAGACGTTCCGACACGATCGGAGGCAGCTCTTCGCCATAGATCTCGTGCACTTTCTCATAGCAAAGATTCCGCAGGATCTGGTCGGAATTCTCAATGACAGGCGGACACTTATCCGGGCGCACCGGCTCGATCCGCTCGCACATGTCCGCAATCTTATTCGTATTCGTAACCACAACCTCATAGGCCTTATCCTCACCCAGGTAGGCAAACTCCTCCAGCATCTCCTCCGTCGTGCGCAGGTAAAGCGGGGCCTGCTGGTCCGCATCCTTAAACTTGCGCATGGCCATGATGATGCGGCGGTAGATCTCGTCCTGCGGGTCGAGGAAATGGACGTCGCAGGTCGCCACGACCGGCTTATGATACTGTTCTCCCAGCTCCACAATGCGGCGGTTGAGTTCTTTTAAATCCTCCACCGTCTTCCGGTCCTCATAGTCCTCCCGCGTCATAAACATGTTGTTGTCCAGCGGCTGAATCTCCAGATAATCGTAAAACTCAACCAGTCCCGCCACTTCCGGCGCCGCCGCGCCCCGCACAAGCGCCTGATACAGCTCTCCCGCCTCGCAGGCGGAGCCGATCAGCAGACCTTCCCGGTATTTCTGCAGCAGACTCTTGGGAATCCGCGGCCTGCGGTTGTAGTATTCGAGATGCGACCGCGACACCAGATGATAAAGGTTCGTCCGGCCGACCTCATTCGCCGCCTGAATGATCACATGATAAGTCGGCATCTTTTTGATCTGATCCGTCGAGGAATGTCCCAGCTCATTTAAGCCAGCCAGCGTATTGATCCCGCGCTTTTTCAGCATATCCAGGAACTTTTCAAAGATCTCCGCGGTGCAGCCCGCATCATCCACAGCCCGATGGTGATGTCCCAGCGGAACACCAACGGCCTTTGCCACCGTATCCAGCTTAAAGCGGTTCAGCGCCGGCAGCAGCACACGCGCGATGGCCACCGTATCCACCGCGGTCTTATCGCAGGGAATGGACAGGCGGCGGCAGTTTTCTTCGATAAAGCTCATGTCAAACGAGGCATTGTGCGCCACCATCACGCAGCCCTCGCAGAATTTCATAAATTCCGGCAGGATTGTCTCGATCGTCGGCGAATCCATGACCATATTGTCATTGATGCTCGTCAGTTCCTCGATGCGGAACGGGATCGGCACCTCCGGATTGACAAAGGTGCTGTATTTATCGGTGATCTTACCGCCCTGCACCTTGACCGCGCCGATCTCGATGATGCGGTTGTTCTGCGGGGAAAACCCGGTCGTCTCCAGGTCAAAGACGACAAAATCCACATCCAGATCCTGTCCTTTTTCATTGACCGCGATTTCCTTCAGGTCGTCTACCAGATACCCTTCCAGGCCGTAAATGACCTTGAAGTCGCTGCCGGAAGGCACTGCGTGATTCGCGTCCGGGAAGGCCTGCACATCGCCGTGGTCTGTAATGGCAATGGCTTTCTGCCCCCAGCTGATGGCTCTGGCGATGATATCCTTGGCGTCAGAAACGCCGTCCATGTCGCTCATCTTCGTATGGCAGTGCAGCTCGACACGCTTTTCAACTGCCTTGTCCTCACGCTTCACCCGGAAATCGGCAATCTTTTTGATTCCCTGAATGTTGCCGATCGTCAGCTGACTGTCAAAACGGTCGATCGTCGTCACACCGCTCAGGCTGATAAACGCACCCACCTTGATTGCAGCAGCCACTTCCTCTGTCTGCTCTTTCCGCAGAAACATCTTCACGGCGATCGTATCCGTGAAATCAGTGATTGTAAAAATAAACAGCGTCTTTTCGATCCGAAGCTCCCGCTGTTCTACCGTGAGCACCTGCCCGCGCAGGATCACGCTGCCGACCTCCCCAGTGATCGTCTCGATTGGCATCGGCTCGCCCTCAAAATCCCGTCCGTAGAGGACGTCCGGGTTGTCCGAGCGGCGAATGCCGCCGGAATACTCTGAATTGAAAGAACGTTTCTTCTGGAATTTCCCGCCGGAAAAGCGATCATTTCCGTTTGCAGAACGTCCTCCGGCACCGGCCGAACTGCCCGCTGCAGAACCGGAATTGCCTGCATGAGAATTTCCGCCGCCAGGCGCACCGGCTCCATCGGGACGATTGAATCCGTCTGCGGACATATTTTGCATGCGGAGCGCCGCGCCTGCCTGCCCCGTGCCACGTGAAGCATTCGCTGCTTTGGCTGCTCCATCCGTACCCCGATCTCGCATCTCATTTGATGAACCATACGGATCCGCTGCGGCAAAAGCCTGTCCCGTCGTGCCGGAGCCATCCATCGCAGCCCCATCTTCTCCCTCGCCGGCCCGCCGGTAGTTACGCGAAATCGCCGCCACTTCCTGCTCCAGCTCCAGCTGCGACTGCTCGCTTCTGCGGCTTTTGACAGGAGCCACACGCTCGGCACTCACATGAAAATCCAGTCCGCAGCGCTCGCAGAAGATTTTCTCCAGAATAGAAAGCAGCTCTTTCTCTTTTCCATCCGCCACGACCGAATCCGGAATCTGAAGACGCAGCGTATACGCGTCCGTGAATTCTTTTTTTGCCTGATGAAAAAGGTTCCCCAACAGGGCATTATAATTCTTAAGCTCCAGGGCAATGCTCTCCTCATAAATCGGCATCAGCTTCTCCGGCGTATACTGCTCCGACAGGTGATAACGCTCGATCAGCTTCACGGTAAGAGCAGACTGCGGAAAAAGCTGCTCCTTTAGCTTCGACTCCAGCGTCAGAATATTTTTTTTGAAGATCAGGCGGTCGCTGTCGATATAGACATGCAAAAAATCGCGGCGATGGTTCATCGTCACACGGTCTACGGTCACATATTCCAAAAGTCCGGCCAGAGTTCCTTCCACCTCAAGAGACGGAAAGACCTCTGTAAACGACTTGCTCATGCACGTTTCTCTCCTCTACTGTTACTTCCAGTTCTCCAGTTCCTCGCGCAGCACCGATAAAAGCTCCGCCTCCGGCACTTTACGGACAACTTCTCCCTTTTTGATGAGCAATCCGACGCCCTTGCCGCCGGCGATTCCGATATCCGCTTCCCTGGCCTCTCCGGGACCATTTACCACGCAGCCCATCACGGCAACCTTAATATCCAAAGGAATATCCTCTACCATCTTTTCCACCTGATTGGCCAGTCCGATCAGATCGATCTGCGTGCGCCCGCAGGTCGGACAGGATACGACCTCGATACCTCCCTTTCGAAGACCCAGTGTCCGCAGAATCAGCTTCGCGGTGCGCACTTCCTCCAACGGGTCACCGGTAAGAGACACGCGGATGGTATCGCCGATGCCTTCAGAAAGAATAATACCCAGGCCGACCGAGGATTTGATGTTGCCGGAGTAAAGTGTCCCCGCCTCGGTGATGCCCACATGCAGCGGATGATTGGTCTTCTGCACGAGCAGGCGATGCGCCTGCACACAGAACATCACATCCGACGCCTTGATGCTGATCACCAGATTATCATAGCCCATATCCTCGATCACAGCCGTCTGGCGCAGGGCGCTCTCCACAATGCCTTCCGGCGTCACACCGCCGTCGCGCTCGACGATCTCCCGCTCCAGAGAACCGCTGTTTACGCCGACACGAATAGGAATATTCCTTTCTTTCGCGGTCTTAACCACAGCGCGCACCTTCTCGTCGTCGCCGATATTTCCCGGGTTGATGCGGATCTTGTCCGCCCCCGCCTCCATCGCCGCAATAGCCAGACGGTAGTCAAAATGAATATCCGCCACCAGCGGGATGGTAATCTGCTTTTTAATCTCGGTCAGTGCTTTCGCCGCCTCCATCGTCGGCACTGCACAGCGAATGATGTCGCAGCCCGCGGCGGTAAGCGCCTGAATCTGCTTCACTGTTGCGGCCACATCCTCCGTCTTCGTATTCGTCATCGACTGGATCAGGATCGGATGGCCGCCGCCGATCACGCGGCCGCCGATCTGCACTGTTTTCGTATTGTCCCTGTACATATGGAATCCTCAGCCCTCTTCTGTATAACTGTTCAGTACCTTCCGTTACTCTTTTATTTACATACCTCTGATTCTCTCAATGCTTCGATAGATTTATTCCGCCTCCGGTTCGGCCGGCACAAAGCGCCGCATCTTCACCGGGTCGGACGCTTCCTCATGCGCTGTCCTTGCCTCATGCGCCTCGCGGATTGCTTCCTCGCAGAAATACTCCTGCGCACAGAGACGTTCCTTACCGCGCCGGTCGATCCGCTCATAGCTGCCGTCCGGTTGCAGTACCTGTGCCTTCACATTGTCTCCCAGCTGAATCTGCAGAATGTGGCGTACCTTTTCCCGGATATCCGGATCCTCCACCGGGAACAGGATCTCGACACGTTTATCCAGATTGCGCGGCATCCAGTCCGCGCTCGCCATGTAAAATTCCTCATTCTCATCATTGAGGAAATAGTAAATACGCGCATGCTCCAGGAAAGTCCCGACGATAGAGCGCACGTGAATCGTCTCGCTGACGCCAGGTATTCCGGTCTTCAGACAGCAGATGCCGCGGACGATCAGGTCGATCTCCACTCCGGCCGCGGAAGCCTCGTAAAGCGCGGCGATGATTCCCTTGTCGCACAGCGAATTCATCTTCGCGATGATTCGGGCCGGATGCCCGTTTTTCGCGTGCTGCGTCTCGCGCCCAATGAGATACATAAAGCGGTCGCGCATCCAGATGGGAGCCAGTGACAGGCAGTTCCAGTGCTTCGGCTCAGAATAGCCGGAAAGCATATTGAATACCGCAGTCGCGTCCTCGCCGATCATTTCCGAGCAGGTCATGATGCCGCAGTCCGTATACTGCTTCGCGGTCGAATCGTTGTAATTGCCCGTACCAAGATGCACATACCGGCGGATGCCGTCCTCCTCGCGCCGTACCACGAGAGTAATCTTGCAGTGCGTCTTTAAACCCAGCAGGCCGTAGATCACATGGCAGCCCGCTTTTTCCAGCATCTTCGCCCAGTTGATATTATTTTCCTCATCAAAACGGGCTTTCAGTTCCACCAGCACGGAGACCTGTTTGCCGTTCTCAGCCGCCTGCGCAAGCGCAACAACGATCGGAGAATTGCCGCTGACGCGGTACAGAGTCTGCTTGATCGCTAGCACGTCCGGGTCGGCAGCCGCCTGTTTTACCAGCTGCACGACCGGGTCAAAGGTCATGTACGGATGATGCAGGAAAATATCCCCTTTGCGGATCTGTGCAAAAATATCTGCCGCCGACTCCGCAACGCGTGAAGCGCCCGGTACCTCCGGAACCAGCATCCCCGGCACCGGCTGCGGCTGATAAGGCTCCTGCTTGTACTCATCAAAGCCCTCCAGCCCGTACAGCTTCATCAGAAAAGTCAGATCCAGCGGGCCGCTGATCTTGTAGATATCGTCGTTTTTGACATCCAGCTCCTGCTTCAGGATCTTCAGCAGCTTCGGCTCCATGTTGTCCTCGATCTCCAGACGGATGACCTCGCCCCACTGGCGCTTTTTCAGCTGCTTCTGGATTTCTTTTAGCAGATCCGACGCATCATCCTCATCGATCGTCAAATCCGCGTTGCGCATGATCCGGTAGGGATGGGCGCAGACCACGTTGTAGTTGGAAAACAGCTGGTCAATGTTCCGCTCGATCAGCTCCTCCAGCAGGATCACGCATTTTGTCCCGTCCTCCTTATCCGGCAGCCGGACAATGCGCGGCAGCACGGAAGGCACCTGTACAGTCGCAAATTCCAGTTTTACTTTTTCACCCTTTGCGCCCTTCTCACCCTTCTCACCCTTCTCGTTCTTTCCGCTCTTCTCAGCCTTCTCACTTTTTTCCGCTTTATCGTTCTTTTCTTCGTTTTTCAGAGTTTTTTCGTTCTTCTCTGCTTTTTCGCTTTTGTCGTCCTTTTTCGCGATCAGTGCGCCGATGTTCAACGCCTTGTTACGGATCAGGGGAAACGGCCGCGAGGAATCCATCGCCATCGGCGTCAGTACCGGATAAACATTTTCCTCAAAATAACGGTCTGCCGCCTCCGCCTGTTCTTTGGTCAGCTTCTCATGTTCCGTCACGACCTCCAGTCCGCACTGTTTCATCAATGGAAGCAGCGAGCGGTTGTAGGTCGAATACTGCAGCTTCACCAGTTCATGCGCTTCTTTCGAGATCATGTCAAGCTGCTCCTGCGCCGTCATCCCGGAAATATCCTTTTTCGTATACTTCGCGTGCACCATATCCTTAAGCGACGCCACGCGGATCATAAAAAATTCATCCAGATTCGACGCCGTAATGCTTAAAAATTTCAGCCGCTCCATCGGCGGATTTGTCTTATCCCGCGCCTCACCGAGCACCCGCTCATTAAAACGCAGCCAGCTCCGCTCCCTGTTTGTAAAATATTCCGGCCTGTCAAAACCCGTCCCTGCCATTTTCCGCACCTCTTTCCCCAGTTATATAATTTCCTGTAACACATCGTTTTTCCGATGCTGTCCGCACCCATTGCGTGAAACGCCTTCTTCGCTGCGCGGCTTCTGATTGATTCCTGTTCTGCAGTTCCTGACTGATTCTGTCAGAACGACTTTCTCTGCTTCAGCACCGGCCGCACATTGAATACTTCCTCGAAAAAGTCCACCTTTTCCTCAAAAGCGCCCTTTTCCAGTGAAAGATCTGCCTGACTGGCCACGGAAATTTTCAGCTCATGTTCTTTTAACGTCACCGTAACATTGCCGCATTTCTGCTGATGCGTACGGTCCAGCGAATTCGCGATGCGCAGGATCGCCGTCAGCTTCGCGACGATCATATATTCCTTTTCATCCAGATCGGTCTTCGTCTCAAGCTCATCATAATAAATGAACCGGCTCGTATTGTATTTGACTGTGTAAGCCACGATTGCCCGTTCCTCGTGGGAGAGACCGATGATCTCCGTCGCGAGGATAATATTGTAGGCACATTCCGAAACGTCCGTCAGACTGATGAACTTACCGCAGCTGTGCAGGATCACCGCAATCTGCAGAAGCAGCCGTTCCCTCGCTCCCAGTCCATGCACTTTTTTCATGCGGTCGAAAATCTCCACCGCGATATCGCCGACATTCCGGTTGTGCGCCTGACTGGCCTTGTAACGTTTGGAAATGCTGCGCGTGGCAGCCAGAATATCCTCGTCAAAGCTGTGCCGTCTGGTAAGCAGCCCCATACGGACGCCATAATCATAAGCAACGCCGTCATTTAAGGAGAAGCCCGGCATCCACACGACATCCACGTCAAAGCTCTCGATCAGGCTGCGGCAGATTACCGCGGACGGGATGATCGCGTCCGTCAGATCGGACGGAAGATTATATGTCTTGGCCACCTCATCCGGCGTATGTGAGATCATCTCCTGATAAATAATCTCGTATTGTTCTTTCGTAAGGGATGGAATCCGTTTCCCGTCGGCATCCTTTTTCAGCAGATCAGAACTCTTCGGCGCGCCGGATTTTGCAGCGAACCCCGCCTGCTTCTCTTTTGAGCTCCCATCTGTAACGGAGATCATATCCTTTCCGGCCGACTCTGCCTTAACATCTCCGCCTTCTTTCTTCGAAGCTTCTGTTTTCGCAGCGTCCGCTTTCACGGCACCGGACTCTTTTTTCGCAGCGTCCGCTTTCACGGTACCGGACTCTTTTTTCGCGGTCTCCGCCTTCAGAGCTGCCGCCTCTCTGCTGCGAATCAGCTCCCGGATCTCCTCCCGTTCCTTCATGGAAAGCATTTCTCTTAAGCCTCCGCCCAGAACGATCAGGTTGCGGATCTTGCGGTCTTTCTGATAAATCTTGGTGAATCCGGTCAGCTCATAATCCATCAGCTCCCGGAGCAGTTTTTCAAAATGCTCCCCGTTCTTCGAGAGAGGCAGCAGATTCTCACGGGTCGTGATATTTCCAACGCGGATGTTCTGCGTCGTGATCAGCTTATCCTTGTCAAACAGGGAAATCTGCGTGCTGCTGCCGCTGATGTCCACGATCGCGGTCGCATTCGCGATGATATTCTCAAAATCCGCCGACACCGAAGCGATCGCCTGATAATCGACAAACCGCTGCTCCGAGTTTGTAAACACATCAATCTCCAGCCCGGTCTGCTTCTCAATATAATCGCAGAGAAACGCTTTATTGCGCGATTCACGGAACGCGCTCGTTGCAAATACGCGGTAAGAAGCCACCTGATAGCCGGACATTGTGCGCTTAAAATCGTTCAGCACCGCACAGAGCTCATCCACATGCTCCCGGCTGATGCGTCCCTGTTCGTACACGTCCAGTCCCAGGTTGATACGGGTCGAGATACACTCGATCTCCCTCATCATACGCTTCTGTGTAAATTCGAAAATCTTCATTTCGGTCACGGCCGAGCCGATGCTGACTGCCGCGAATGTTTTTACAGCCATATATACCCTCCTGCATATTTCCAGGCATTTCTGCCATGCAGGTCTGAAACAGATCAATCTGTCCAGCCCTGTATTCCTGCTTTACTGCATGGCAGAAATATAGTCGACGAACTGAACGGCAGTCCGACCTGACAATCCGCCGTGGCTTAATTCCCATTTGTTTGCCTCGGCCAGCAGTTCCTCTTCCGGCATCGTAATGCCGTAGCGCTCCGCCAGCGTGCGCACGATATTCTGGAACTGCTTTTTGTCCGGTGAGCCAAAATAAATGGTAACGCCGAATCTGGAGGAAAGCGAAAGCTTCTCCTGCACCGTATCCGAAACATGCAGGTCTCCGCCGTGTGTCGCGTGGAGCTCGCCCGGCTTCCCGATATCTCCCTCCATATTGTCGCCGAACTGTTCCCGGATCAGATGGCGGCGGTTCGAAGTCGCGTAGATCAGGACATTGTCCGGCTTCCGTTCCAGGCCGCCCTCGATCACAGCCTTCAGATATTTGTATTCAATCTCAAACTCCTCAAAAGAGAGATCATCCATATAGATAATGAATTTATAATTGCGGTTCTTGATCTGTGCGATCACCGCGTTCAGATCCTGAAACTGATGTTTATAGATCTCGATCATGCGCAGTCCCTGATCGTAATACTGATTCAGAATCCCCTTGATGCTGGAGGATTTTCCGGTCCCGGCATCACCAAAAAGCAGGCAGTTGTTCGCCTTTTTTCCCTTCAGAAATGCCTCTGTATTGTCGATCAGCTTTTTCTTCTGGATCTCATATCCCACCAGATCATCCAGCTTCACATGCGCGATATTCGTAATCGGCAGGATCTGCACCCCGTCGTCTCCATGGTCGATACGGAATGCCTTGTGAAGGCCGAACTTGCCGACGCCGAAATCCCGGTAAAACTGCACCATATGATTCGTAAACCGTTCCAAAGCAGCATCTGATACTATCTCTGTATCAGCCATGCCCAGAGGCTTCGAGACACCGTCATTGTAAAAGTCTTCTGCGGTGTCAGGCTCTCCCGGAGTCACCGAAGCCTCCGGATTACACGTTGTTTCTGAAATTCCGGAAGCCTCAGCCAGCTGCGCGGCCAGTTCACAGATGCGGTCGCGGATGCGCCGGTTGAACACTTTACCTTCCGCAGTACCTCTGTGATAGTGCAGAATCTCCTCAAACAAACCTGCATTCAGCCGCGCCGCCCCAACGCAAAGCGTTTTTTCATGGGCAGCGCAAGCTGCCGCCGAACGAATGTGAGGGGGCATTTCCAGCATTTCTTCCAGCCCGGTAAAATCAAGGGCGAAAAGCCGCATAAAAATCGCGAAATCATGTTTCGCAAGCGTCAGCAGACTCCCGTCCGTCATTCCCCGGATCTCGCATGAGGTGCTGAATACATTTTCATTATTTACCAGCAAAAGAGTCAGATAATTATGCCAAAGATTTCCTTCAAAACCATAAGTGCCCGCCAGATCGATCAGCGCATGCATACACGAAAAAAAATCTTTCCGAACCTCATCCCGGATATTTCGCACATTTTCATCCACATCATCCGAAGATGAGGAGTCAATTCCACTCTTCAGGCGCTCCAGTATCCGGCACATATCCTCTATAATCTGCCCGTTTTCGAAATTCCGATACAATATCAGTTCATCTAAGTCTGTCATTTTTATCACCCTGATTAATAATTTCCAAGAATCTTCATATTGATTGCCTCTTCGCGGATGCCGCGAAGCGCGTTCTTCACCGCACCGTCCATAAGATTGCCGTCAAAGTCAATGAAGAAACGGTACTCCCAGTTCCGGCCGGGAATCGGACGGGATTCAATCTTATTCATATTCAGATTGTTGTAGATAAAATGCGAAAGAATGTTATAGAGGGAGCCGCTGGAATGCGGTACCTCGAAGCAGATGCTGATCTTCTTCGCGTCGCGCCGGAATACACGCTGGTTCGTCACCACGATAAAACGGGTCGAGTTCGCTTCATTATAATAAATCTTCTCCTCGAGGACCTCCAATCCAAAGTATTCCGCCGCAAAAACGCTGCCCACAGCCGCCTGCGTCGGATCCCCGTCATCTGCCACCTTTTTCGCCGCCCGCGCGGTATTGTCATATGGGATCAGCTGCCATTCCGGATGACGATACAGATATTCCTCGCACTGGGACAGTGCCTGTTCATGGGAATACACGCTCCTGATATTTTCCAGTCTGGTACCCGGCAGACCAAGCAGCGCGTGCTCAACCTTTACAATCTGCTCCCCGACGATATAATTTTCAAAATTGACAAGAAGGTCGTAGTTATCCGCCACGATCCCGGCCGATGAATTCTCAATCGGCAGTACCGCGTAATCCGCGGAGCCCTCCGCGATTGCCTCCATCGCGTCGCGGAATGTCCGCACATGGAAGCAGTTGACATCCTTTCCGAAGAACTGCTGCATCGCCGCATGGCTGTACGCTCCCTCCACGCCCTGATAAACGACGCGGATATTTTCACGGTCGATGTCGTCCACCTCGATAAAGGGCAGACGCCCGGACACTCCATTTTCCTCCAGAAGCTGATACTGCAGCTTGCGGCTCATGGACATGATCTGAGAAAAAAGCTCCTGCACACCGTGACGGTTAAAATCATTGTGTGCCATCTCTCCCAGGGTTTCAAGCTTGCTGTGCTCGCGCTCTTTATCGAATACTTTTCTGCCGTTCGCGATCTTGTAACGGGCTACGTCCTCGCTGATCTCCATTCTCCGCTCAAAGAGCTCCGTGATCTGCCGGTCCACATCATCTATTTCCAGTCTCAGTTCTGATAAATCCTTCATGCTGTTTTCCTCTCCAGTATACGAACAAGTTTTGTTACATCTTACCGCGCTTTTTGCTGTTTGTCCATCAAAAAAAGGGCTTATCCAAGCACACTGAAATCCGGATTGTAAATCACCGATTCCCTGAACTGCTTTTTTTCTGCAAACATCAGCATATAAATCGGGTAATATATAATTTTCCCATTTGTACTGACGTTACCATTATGAAATACATAAGCCTCATTTATCGTATAGGCCTTATTCGCAGTCAGGTGATCCAGAGCGGCATACCGCGTATAATTCTTTCCGGATTTAATCTCAATCGGTATCACCTCTCCGTCCTGTTCCACCAGGAAATCGACTTCCCCCTGTTTCTTATTATTAAAATAATAAAGGTCAAAACCATGCGCTTTCAGTTCCTGCGCGGCAACATTTTCATATACCGAGCCAAAATTAATATCCTGATCCTGATTTAATATCCGTATCTGAATATCGCCCGCATACATGGATGCCAGAAGACCCACATCTGCCAGAAACAGTTTGAACAGGTTGGGGGCCTTAGAAAGCAATAATGGAGTTTTGGGCTCATCCGCGCAGTATACCGGAAGCGCCACTCCGGCATCTTTCAGCCACAAAAAACTGTTGCTGTATCGGGAAAATTTAAAATTTTCATTCAGATTCTTTAAAATAAACCGCTTATTTTTCGCATTCAGTTCACTTGGAATCAGATCAAAAATCTCCTCCAGGTACAGCTTATCTTCCGGATCATACTTCGCTATATCTTTCTTATAAAGAGCAATGATCGACTTCTGTGTGCGCAAAACTTCCTGCAGATTGTGGGTTTCCAGATATCTGGCGACTACAGCCGGCATACCGCCTGTTATCAGATACAGCCGAAACAGTTCCATCATTTTTTCATGAATCACCGGATCGACCGGCTTTTTCCCCGAAAATGCAGCACGAAGCGCGTCCATCACACGATCCGATACCCCGTTTGCCGCCGCAAATTCTTCAAGATCAAGCGGATACATCTGCAGAATATCCATATATCCAACCGGAACGGAACGGATATCCTTCAGGTCTACGCCAAGCAGAGAGCCGCTTAAAACATAGCGGTAACTGCCTTCTTCCACGAGAAACTTAATCGCTGTGACAATCTCTTTACATTCCTGCACCTCATCAAGAAAAATCAGAGTTTCATGAGGAATCAGTGGGGCATCCGCGACCGCCGAAATCCGCAGAAGCAGGGAGGTACTGTCAGAAGCATTTTCAAACAGAGACACAGCCTGTCGGTTTTCGATAAAATTGATTGTGACAAACGACTGAAACATCTTTTTACCGAGAGTTTCTATAATATAGGTCTTTCCTACCTGTCTTGCACCTGTAATCAAAAGAGCCTTTTTCTCATCAGATGAAAAAAAACGAGAAAGTTCCTTCTCTATCTTTCTTGCTATCATGAACTGTATTCCTCCTTTCCTGTGAGTATAGCTCTTTTTGTCCGGTTTTTCAATCGTTTTTCAGCTCTTAATGTCCGCTTTTTCCGAAATACAAGTCCGGATTTTGTCCGTTTTTTCAGACTCGATTATCATTCTTTTGTCCGCTTTTTCTTTATCAAAAATTTTTATTGATTTTTCTTGCAATCCGGGCAGTTATCGTTTATTATAGTGAACGACAAAATTCTTTTGTCATTCACTATAAATGATGCGCACGGACACATATGGAATGGCTGCTTCGCATCCTTGCGTCCGGCGCAAAGTAAAACGACTTACGTCGTTTTCTATATATATATCGAAATGGAGATATAGCTCAGCTGGGAGAGCATCTGCTTGACGTGTAGAGGGTCACAGGTTCGAGTCCTGCTATCTCCACATTATCACGAAAAAAGCCGGACATGATTGCCCGGCTTTTTTTCATTTATATGCACGGCTGCGAAAGGAGGTATACCAGCAATTACTGGACGCAGCCTGTGCGGCAAACAGAAACCGATAAATCGTCTCCTGTTCGATCCTATTTTCTCAGCTCCAGTCCTCCCGTCAGATGGATCGTCTGTCCGGTCAGATATCTGCTCTCCTCGCTGGCCAGGAAGCAGATCAGCTCCGCCAGCTCCTCGGGCGTACCGAGCCGTCCCATCGGGATGGACGGAAGGAAATCCTCCGGGTCAGCATCGCCCGGGTGCAGTCCTTCGATCCTCGGAATCGCTCCTTTGGCGATGCAGTTGACTGTGATGTTTTCTCCGGCCAGCCTGGCCGCGGCGTTCAGTGCCAGAGAATGCACCGCGCCTTTGGCGACCGCGTTGGAGAAGCTCTCATGTACGCCGCCGTTGACGCCTTCCGTCGTGGTCATGAAAATGACACGCGGCGCTTTGCTTTTGCGAAGGGAAGGAAGCGCGGCACGCAGCATATTGAAAGCGCCGCAGAGAAGATGTTCCACATCCCGCAGCAGCTGATCGCCGCTCAGCTCTTCCATCGGAATATTTTTCCCAAAGCCGCCGGTGTTCGCAATGATAACGTCCACGGAACCAAATTCCTGCACCAGTGATTCATAGACCTCCGGGGCTTCCTCAGCGGGGCCGTTCTCAAGCGCACCGACTGCCTTGCATTTCCCCGGAAGATTCATCCCGTTGACCTCGTCGACCAGCGTCTGCGCCCGGGCCGCCTGATGGGTCATCATGACCACATTCATTCCTCCCGCGCAGAGAGCTTTTACCGCCGCAACTCCGTCTCCTGCCGTCGCTCCCGCGAACACGCAGGTTCTGCCTTTTAATGTCTGCATATGTCTTCCTCCAACAACCTCTCTGACAGTTTATCACTCAAACGGGAACACGATCCCTGCCTGCACCCGAAGCTCTGTCATGATCTTCGAGATGGTAAACGTCTGCTCCCACGGAGCCTCATCCGTCTGCTTTTTGCCCTCACGGATAGCCTTTTCAAAGGCGATCCACTCATGTTCATAGCCTCTTACAAACGGGATCTCTGAATTCTGGATCAGCTTCGGCATCTCCGGCTTTTCGATGACATTTCCGGCGTTGTCGCGGATCTCGATCACATCCGGATTGGAGACAACATTCATAAAAATGCTGCCCTTTGTGCCAAGAATCTCACAGTACTCCTCTCGCTCATCATCCGGTGTATTGATGGTGCTGACGCACTCAATCTTCTTTCCGTCCGGATACGTGATGGTGTAGAAATCCTTTGCGTCTACGCCGGTATCCAGCATCTCGAAGGTTCCCTCGGCCTTTTCGTAATTCGTACCGAAATGATTCGTCATACGTCCAAGAATGTACGGTCCCATGTCAAGCAGGGAGCCTCCGCCTGTCTCCAGCTTCTTCACACGCTCCAGGAACATCACATTTCCCTTGCTGATGATCCGTGCTCCGGTCACATCACCGATCTTACCGTCCGCGATCGCCTGATCGATAATCTTTCTGGACGGCAGGAAAGACGGCCACAATGCCTCAGAGATAAAGAGATTCTTTTCCTTTGCCTTGTCGATCATCGCTTTCGCCTGCGTGTAATTCACGGCAAACGGCTTCTCCACAACGACGTTCTTTCCATGCTCCAGCGCCTGCATGCATACTTCCAGATGAAGGTTATTCGGCACTGCGATATAGATCAGGTCAATAGCCTCGTCGCTCATCATTTCTTCATAGGTCTGATAGACCTTTTTCCAGCCATACTTCTCCGCAAACGGCGGGCACTGCTCCGGAAACGCGGACGCCACACCGTATTTTACGATTTTCTCATCATTCAGCTGTCCTAAAATATCGGAAACCCAGGATGCGATTGTTCCTGCTCCGCATACACCTATATTCATATTGTCCTCCTGTTTTCCTGCCATCCCGACTTTCTGCCTTAATTTCAGCCGGTGGCATCGCTCCCACAGTTTTCGTAACTGTTCCGTCTCTTTACAGTTACCAGTTCTTCTTTCTTAACGTCGTCGGGTCAAAATGCGCCGTATCCAGAGTGCAGGTGCGCGACATGATGCCGCGAAGCTCTGCGTTCAGCTCACGGAGACGGTTTTCTACGCCCGGAGCACCCTCCTTCATGTAAGGCTTTACCAGGTTACGTGCCACGCATACCGCGTCCGCACCAAGTGCAAGTGCCTTGTACGCATCGATACCGCTTGTGATGCCGCAGTCCACAAAAATCTTCATCCTGTCACCTACAGCCGCTTTGATCTCCGGCAGAACATAGAGCGGAGGCACCGCGTCCACGATCTCTCCCTTGTGATGAGAAAGAAGGATTGCCGCTACACCCGCTTCCGCGCAGGCTTTCGCATCCTGTACGGAAAGCACGCCCTTCGCGATGAACGGAAGCCGCGTCGACTGCACGAACATCGCCATCTCCTCCGTCGTCTTTGGGCAAAGCTGGCCGTAGTCCGGCGTCGGATGATAAAGGGTTCCGTCCGGAGCGATTCCGTGGTCAATGTCCATCGCTACCGCAAAGCAGCCGCACTCCTCATCATGACGGATGTCGGCGAGAACCGCTTCATTGTCCCGCTGCATCTTGACGATACGGATGACGTCCGCGCCTGTCGCTACCAGCTCATCAACCTCTGCGTTGCTGATATAGCCGAACAGTGCAGGCGTATTCATTGCCGCCGCGCCCCTGGCCAGCTCCACCATCCCGTTCGGATGAAGAAGCGGAGCGATTGCGGAGAGACCGCCGACCATGATCGGTGTGTCAAAGGTCTTGTTCCAGAGTGTGATGTGCGTGTCCGCTTCCCATGAATTCAGATAGCGGTATTCGATCATATAACTGTCATAGCATTCTCTTGTGATCTTGTTCGAATCATTGTGCTCCGAAATCAGTGAGTATGGCACATAGCCAAACTGCAGTCCGTCGGCTCTTCTCGGGCTGTCCGGCCCGCCGAAATATCTGTCCTCACTGTAATCCGCCGGTTTCTGCTCCGGCATAGGGGGTCTGTGTTTTTCCTGCATATGTCGTATTTCCTTTCCCTGTTACACTGCGTCTTTTTTCATGATCCGGCCATCCTCTGCCCGGCTGCATTGTGAATGCCGGATTGCCGGGCAGAACGCCATAACGTTTTTATTCTTCTACAACCTTCTCGCACAGCCATTGCGCCACATAATTGAAACAGTTGTACACCGTATCGCCGTACTCTCCCGGCGTTTTCTCGGTCGCGTGCTCCGGCGTGAAATTGTGCGTCGCGCCTTCTACAAACATCACCGTCTTGTCAGTCGTCTTCTTCGCGTTCTCGCAGATGACCTCCGCCGCAAGGAATTCATATCCGCCGGTCATACCCATGATGAGCATCGGCGCCGCGATGTGCTGAACATTGCCCGGTGTGCAGCAGTAGCTGGAATTCCACTGGATTCCCTTTACCTCGCACTCATCGTAGCTGAAATCCTTTGTCCGCACCGAGGAACCGGACAGATAGGTATTGACCGTCGATACATCCGTGGCCATCCCGTACATACGGGACATGGAACGGGTAAATTTCGGCGGACGAAGAGAACGGATCACCTCTGTCGTCACCGACCCGTCCGCGTGAAGCAGCGGGTATTCGTTCTTTGTGCGGCAAAGAAGACTGATATCCTGCGGGAACATCCGGTTGTTCGGCGCCGGCTGCGCTCCTGCCGGTACGATAAACGGCTCGTCGCCGATAAAGCGTCCCTCTCCCTTATCAATAAGTGCTTTCCGCTCAAGCGCGCTGTCAATGATCCGGTCAAATCGGGCCGCCTGCGCTTTCTGATAGCGGGCGCGGAATTCCGGCGAGTAATGGGAGCCGGCCGGGTCAAAGCCATTCGCCGGGTCAAACAGATCATAGCTGGTATCAAAATTCTGTGTAGATGTTTCATCTGTCACCTGCGGATCAATGGAAAGCAGGGTCATAACGCCGTTGCCCCAGTTGGAATCCAGGAACATCACCGCATCCGCAGCCGGAAGCTCTCCGATGTCCGGCATCTTGACGATCTTTTCCTCGTCCTGAAAGATTCCGCAGCCATTTTCCGCCACCGCCTGATAGCAGCTCATCAGGGTCGCGCCGCCGCTGTGTCCAAGCAGCACCACGCGCTCGATGCCATCCATATTTTTCAGATATTCCACGCATTTTTTCAGTTCCAGAAGTTTCTTTTCCAGAGGCTGTTTGGGCTCCGTGGTATTCGCAGCCATCACAGTAAA
The DNA here is from genome assembly GCA_021199235.1 of Lachnospiraceae bacterium. GTDB lineage: Bacteria > Bacillota > Clostridia > Lachnospirales > Lachnospiraceae > Choladousia. Next base: position 22,095 of record JAJQIL010000027.1, read on the forward strand.
TCCTCTCGCTGCCAGCTCCGGACACGGAGTGAACGCGAGATAATTGGAATCCGAGTGCATGCACATCGCTGCTGTGTGTGCACGCTCATCCGGATTCACCGGCTCATAGAGCACCGCACTGATACCCATGAGCCCTTCTCCCACCTGCAGGAAGTGGTTTTTGATTTCATATGCTTTTAACTCGTAGTTCATATTCTGAATCCTCATATTATTCTTTTTCAAATCTTAACTGTGAATGTACTGAACAGATACGAGGCTTATCCCGCACAATACAGGGATGCCGCCCCAGCGAGGGAAAATCCATTTAAAATCGCTGCGCGATGGGATTTTCCCTTGTACAGCAAATTTACAACAGCGTTCCCGCAAATGCGTCCGCGCCGATCTCAATCTCATGCTCCGGGAGGTTCACTTTTTTAAGCCGCTTGCAGCCGGCGAATGCTTTCGCACCGATCTTCGTGACGCTTGCCGGGATAGTGATCTCCGTGAGACGTTTGCATGCGTAGAATGCGTAATCCGGGATTTCCGTTACGCCTTCCGGAATCGTGATCTCACTTAACTCTGTGCAGCCGGAAAATGCGCGGAAGTTCAGCTTCTTCAAAGTAGACGGAAGAGTCACCTTTTCGAGGGATTTGCAGTAGGCAAACGCTCTGGTGTCGACCTCCTCCACGCCTTCCTCCAGAATAGCTTCACGGATTCCCATGTTGCCGCAGAACGCCTCAAACCATACGGTTTTCACATTTCCCGGAATCGTCACCGACTTCGGTGCGCCAGAGCCGTCAAACGCGTAGGATTCCACCTCTTTGACACTTCTCGGGAAGCTTAAGTCCTCCAGATCCGGATTTCCGTTGAACGCGCGGCGTCCGATTTTCTCTACGCCCTCCTCAATGACAACGGTCTTCAGTCCGCGGTTTGCGGAAAAGGCGAGTTCGCCGATCTCGGTCACCCAGCCCGGGATAGTCAGGGTCTCATAACCCATACATCCGTCATAAATACCTTTTTTGATCACCGTGACCCCTTTCGGGATCTTTACCTCATGTACGCCTGTGACGGCAAAGCAGCGATCCTCCAGATCCGTGACGGTATCCGGCAGATCCGCATATTGCAGATTCCTGCTGAACTCAAACGCACTCTCACCGACTTTTTTCAGAGACTGCGGAAAATTCACTTTATAGAGATCAGACGCAAAGAACGCTCGCGGCGCAATCTCAGTCACGCCTTCCGGGATCGTGATCTCATCCACGCCCAGCTCCGGCTCATATCCTGTAACTACATTATTCTCAATCCTGACTGACATTTCGTCCACCTCCTACAGAAGATCCGCGTTGTATACGATGTAATAGTTGCCTGTGAAATGGATCCGGAAATCCGGCTGCTTATCGCCCTTCCAGAACGGGAAACGATAGCTCGGGTCGCCGTCAATCTTTCCATGCGCGACATCATAGCAGGCCTTCGCGATCGCGCGGCCTCCGGCCGGTGTCATCGGCACCTGGCGGTGTGTGCCGTAGATCGGCTCATCCTCATTCAGGAAATCCATCATCTGGTCGATTCTCTGGCCGTATTCGATCAGACCTTTGCGGTCCATACGAGTCAGATGATTCATGCCGACCGAGAGCGCGTCTCCGGCAAATGTTGTGGTCGTCACGCCCTCTCTGGTCACGCGGACCGCAATGGAGCCCGGCGTATGTCCCGGAATCTCAATAATGCCTACATGAACGCCGCCGAGATGGAAATGATCGCCGTCCTTAAGATCCCTGAACACGGTCTTTGAGGTATCCAGCATGACGCTCTTTCCATACTCCATCATCTCCGGATCGTTCTTCGTAAAGGAAGCAAGCTGGGCGATCCTCTGCTCCGGATCTACAGACTCCGGGAACGCACCCACATCTTCTTCTTTCAGATATGCCTCGTCAAACTGGGAAGCCGCTCCAATCACGTCTGAATGACCATGTGTGCAGATGCAGAACATCGGCATATCAGTCCCGACAAAGCTCTCAATATACTCCCGCAGATCTCCGGCCATACCAAATCCGGTATCGATGACCAGCGCTCTCTCCGCGCCGACGATCACGCCGATGGTAAACCGCTTGTCGGCGGAATAATTCTCTGTGACAACATAGGTGTTTTTAATGATCTGTTCATGGTTGAACAAGCTGAACTTTTTCACTGTTATCCCTCCTCTAAATATATTAATATCTGCTCCCCGGTTTCCCGTGGTCGTTGCGGTACGTTTCCGCGTAAACGCCCCGATAAAGCCGGTAAATCAGTATCGACAGGATGCCGGACAGCAGATGCCCCGCCATTGCCGGTACGGACGAAAGGCTCATCCCGCCCGATCGGATCAGCACAGCCGCGCCCGCTGCGAGCACGATGGCCATCAGGGCCGCGTGAAGCATAGCTCCAATCTCCATCATCCGGTCTGTCTCATTTTTTGCCGCCTCGGGAATGTATTCCCGGAAAGCGATGAAACGGATCACTGCCGCGATCTCCAGTACCCAGGGTACCAGAGCGAGGATTCCCAATCCCCCCGTAATGCGCACCGCATTAAACGGCGCTTTTTGCAGGGCAGACGCCAGATAAAGTATGATGCTTACAATCTCCAGCGCTGCTACCGTCCGTTTCCTCACTTTCAGGCTTTTTCCTTCCACATAGCATTTCAGGAAGGGGCCGCTGTAGACATATTTTACTTTTCCGGGCTTCGCCGGATTCGGTACAGCAACATAATCTTCGAAATATTTCTCACGGTAAGATTTCACAGCGGCTTCTCCTTTCTGGCCGAATTCATTGCTTTATAGTCCGTTCAGTTCCCGCGCTCTGCAGCAGGATACATAATGGTTCGGCATCAGCTCCTCCAGCTTCTGCGGCTGGCGGCAGGCGTCTGTCGCGTGCGGACATCTTGCCGCGAAACGGCAGCCCGGCTTCGGGTTCACCGGCGAGGTGATCTCACCCTTCAGCTGGATTCTCGGCTGAATGTTGTGGATATCCGTCGTCGGGATCGCGGACAGCAGCGCCTTCGTATAGGGATGCAGCGGATCCGTGAAAAGCTCCTTCGACGGAGACGTTTCTACGAGCTGCCCCAGATACATTACACAGATGTCATGCGAGATGTGGCGCACGACCGACAGGTCGTGTGTGACAAACATATAGGTGATGCCGCGCGCCTCCTGCAGATCCTGCAGCAGGTTCAGCACCTGTGCCTGAATAGACACGTCCAGTGCGGACACCGGCTCATCGCAGACGATAAAATCCGGATTCAGGGCCAGCGCACGCGCGATGCCGACTCTCTGCCGTCTGCCGCCGTCCAGCTCATGCGGGTAAGCCAGCCGCAGACGCTCGTCAATACCGCACAGCTCCATCAGGCGGGTCACCTCATCGGCGATCTCGTTTTTCTTATAGCGCTTTGAAAGGAGCAGCGGCTCACGGATGGTCGTCTCCACGGTGTAGCGCGGGTTCAGAGAGGAATACGGATCCTGAAAGACGATCTGCATGTTCTCTCTGAGCTTCTTCAGTTCTTTTCCTTTGACATGAGTGACATCCTCTCCGTTAAAGAAGATCTGGCCCCCGGTGCTCTCATGCTGGTGGATGATCGTGTTGCCCAGCGTGGACTTGCCGCAGCCGGACTCGCCGACGATTCCCATCGTCTTTCCCTTCTCAATCTTAAAGGTCACGTCGTCCACCGCGTGGAGCTTGCCTTTTCCCACATCAAAATATTTCTGTAAATGTTTTACTTCAACACAAGGTGTGCTCATTTCTGTGCTCCTTCCTCCGCTTTGATGCAGCGGCAGGTATGACCCGGTGTAATCTCCTTCAGCGGAATGTCACGCTTTGCGCACTCTTCTGTCGCGTGCGGACAACGCGGATGGAATTTACAGCCCTTTGGAAGATGCGTCGGGTCCGGCGTCAGGCCGTCGATAGGGTGCAGACGCTTTTCATCACCGGTCAGCTTCGGCAGCGCCCCGAACAGTCCAATCGTATACGGATGGGTGGGATGATCAAAAATGTCTTCCTTTGAACCGCTCTCGATAACCTCTCCGGCGTAAACTACCGCTACATCATCACAGACTCTTGCCACAACGCCAAGATCGTGCGTGATCATGATCATCGAGGTATTGTTCTTCTCACGCAGGTCGGCAATCATGTCCAGCACCTGCGCCTGGATCGTCACATCCAGTGCGGTCGTCGGCTCATCCGCGAGCAGCAGATCCGGCTGGCAGGCCAGCGCCATCGCAATGACTACACGCTGCTTCATACCACCTGAGAACTGATGCGGATATTCATTGTATCGGTCTGCCGGGATACCCACCATCTCCAGCATACGAATGGCCTCCTGCTTTGCCCCGGCCTTATCGACTGCCTTATGTAAAGAAATAACCTCTGAAATCTGGCTTCCAACCGTCATGATCGGGTTTAAAGCCGTCATCGGGTCCTGGAAGATCATCGACACCTTGTTGCCGCGGATCTTCAGCATTTCTTTCTCATCCAGCCCAAGGGTCTCCTGACCGTCGAGATAGATTTTCCCGCTTTTTACGACTGCGGGCGGCACCGGCAGAATCCGCATGATGGATTTTGCGATCGTCGTCTTGCCCGCGCCGGTCTCACCTACAAGACCTAAGGTTTTTCCCTTTTGCAGCTGAAAGGAGACATGGTTTACAGCTTCTACTGTATCTTTTCCGACAGTATAGTGTACAGTCAGATCCTCTACTTCCAAAAATGCTCTGTTTTCGTCCATCGTGTGCTCCCTCCTTTACTTTTTCAGCTTCGGGTCCATCGCGTCACGGAATCCATCGCCCATCAGGCAGGCTGCCAGTGACACAAGTCCGATTGCCAGACCCGGGAAAATGATCAGATGCGGGTGCAGCGTGATGTAGTTTCTTCCGTCTGAAAGCAGCGCGCCCCACTCCGGTGTCGGCTGCTGTACGCCAAGGCCGATAAAGCTTAAGGAAGCCGCCTGCATGATCGTTCCGCCGATCCCCATGGTCGCGCCGACCAGTACCGGAGCGAACGTGTTCGGAATGACGTGCTTGACGATGATCCGGAATTTCGAGCAGTTAATCGACTCTGCCGCCGCGATGTATTCATTACTTCGAATCTGAAGAATGGTGCCGCGCAGCATACGGCAGGTACCCGGAATCGCGCCGATGGAAAGAGCGATGATCGTATTCACAAAGCCGGAGCCCAGAACCGTCGCGATGACCATGGAGAGCAGGATGCCCGGAATTGCCTGCAGGATGTCCATAATACGCATGACGATATTGTCCGCTGTCTGTCCGAAAAATCCCGCGATGGATCCGAACACCATACCGATCAGGGTAGAAAAAATGGTGCCAAGCACACCCAGTGCAATGGAGTAGCGTCCTCCATAGAGGACTCTGGCGAACAGATCTCTTCCGAAGCGGTCACAGCCGAACGGATGTTCAAGATTCGGATGCAGGAAGATCAGCTCCGTATCCATTGTCGTGTAATCATATTTTGCGATAAAAGGCGCGAAGATCGCCGCCAGCACAAATATGAGGAAAATCATAAATCCTGCAACTGAGAGAGGATTTTTGCAAAAACGCTTGAACACTTCCAGCGTCTGGTTTGTCTTTTTTGCCTTAGCGGCGTGATTCTGTGCCATTCCCTCTCACCTACCTTCCTACATATTCCGCTTTGATACGCGGATCCACAAACGCGTAAATCAGGTCAACAGCCAGCATGATGAAGCTGAATGCGATGGCCAGCACTACGACGCTGCCCCGCACGACCGGATAATCCAGGTTCGTGATCGCGCTGGTCATATAGTTGCCAATGCCCGGCATGACGAATACGGATTCCACGATAACCGTACCGCCAAGGGAGCTGCCGAATCCGGTGCCCAGAAGGGTAATGATCGGGATCAGGGCATTCGGAAGTGCATGCCTGTAAATGACGTTCCGCTCACTGACGCCCTTCGCGCGGGCCGTCGTGATGTAATCCGAACGGATAACGTCCAGCATTGCTGAACGGGTCTGCCTTGCGTTCATTGCAATCGAACCCACGCTGTTTGCCAGCACCGGCATCACATAATATTTCCAGCCGCCGATGCCGTATGCCGGCAGCCAGCGAAGCTTTACGGAAAACAGCAGCACCATCATCAATGCCAGCCAGAATCCCGGAATCGAGATACCCAGCATGGAGATGAGGATAGACAGATTATCCTGCCATTTTCCCTGATGGATCGCGGCGATGATCCCGAGCGGCAGGCCGATGATCACGCTGACCAGCATGCTCCACACGGCCAGAGTAAGCGTTCTCGGGAAACGCTGTACGATCTCCGCCGCGATTGAAGTTTTAGTCATATACGAGGTACCAAGATCCAGTTTGATAAAGGTATCCCGCAGAAACATTCCCAGCTGAACAATATACGGCTGATTGAGTCCCATAGACTCTCTTAGGTTCTCCAGCTGTTCCGGTGTGGCCGAGGTGCCCAGGATGATCTGCGCCGGATCGCCCGGAACAAGATACATGATCGAGAAGATGACTATGGCCACGCCCAGTACGACGAACACCATCATTCCCAGTCGTTTTAAAATATATTTCCACATAGAATCTCTCCGTTCCTGATGAAACAACGGGCTTCCGGTTCCGATCGAACCGGAAGCCCGCGTGTCAATAAGCTTTCGTCTTATCTGTTATTCTTCTTCTGACAGTATGTTTATCAGACCGCATTAATAATATACGAATCCGGAAGCCAGGAACTTGTCCATACCTGAGAAAGCGATGCTTTCAATCTTAGAAGAGTTGTATACTACGCTCTGTGACGGAAGGATCAGCGGATAGCAGTATGCGTTCTCCATGATGTAGGTCCAGGTTGCGTCGATGTTCTCCTCCGTATGTCCGTCGACGGAAGTGCAGGTATCCATCAGAGTCTGCAGTTCTTCATCATAAATGAAGTTCTTGGTCAGACCTGTGCCGACAACATCGATATCAAAATATTTTGCCCAGCAGTTTGTGATGTAGTCGTCAGAGGACAGGAACGCGATCGTGAAATCCCATGCAGTCGAATCGCCCTCGTTCGGAAGGTAATTCGAGAACTGCTGTACGTCAATGTTCAGGGTGATACCGATCGCGGACAGCTGCTCTTTCAGGATCGTAGCAACATCCTCGTTGTAACCCATGGTCGGTGTGATCAGAGTCAGTTCTACTCCATCCGGGTATGCAGAAGCTGCCAGATATTCTTTCGCTTTCTCTACATCATAGGTGTAATCCAGCTCACTCCATGCCTCATTGTAATCACTGTACTTGGTCGAACCCATCGCATAGAGAGGTTCGCAGGAACCACCCTGGATCGCCGCTGCCAGGAAATCTTTATCGATTGCTGTAAATACAGCCTTTCTCAGGTTCTCATCCGCAAGCGGGCTGTCCTCAGAGCAGTTCGGATACAGTACATAACCCTGTACGCCGGTGATCGTCTCTACTGTATACTGATCTGCATACATACCGCCCTCCTGGAAGTTCGGAAGATCATCTACGGATACATCCGCAGATGCGTCGATCGTACCGGTCTGCAGTGCCATTGCCAGCTGGGAGGACTCTGTGATGGTGTCAATTCTTACAGTAGATACCGGAGCCTTCTGCTGGTTGATCAGGCAGAGGTCTTCTTCCTGCCAGTAATCATCACGAGCCGTCAGGGTCATGGAAACTCCTGATGTCCAGTCACTTACTACATAGCGGCCTGTGCCGACCGGGGCAGTCGCCATACCGTTGCCGGATGCCTCATATGCTGCCTGAGATACGATTACGACATTGCCCATCTGTGCCTCAAAATCTCCAAGTGCCGGTGTGGAACCCCATACGAACTCAACCGTGTAGTCGTCGATTGCTGTGATGGAAGCTACCGTAAAGGTTTCGGTCAGCTCACCCAGCTCCTGGCAGGTATTCCAGCTGAACGCCACGTCCTCAGCGGTAATATGGTTTCCTGCTGAATCATAGATGTAATCGTAGATCGTCACATCGTAGGTCACCTCATCTACCTGTGTGTAATCCTTCATCATTACACCATAAAAGGTACCGGAAAACTCATCCTTCGCGCCAAGTGCCTCATAAACCATAGCGGAATACTCGGTCGCGCCCTGCCACGGAACCAGAGACTCGTACGTTGCAGATGAAACACCGATCGCGATGGAGTCGGTCTCCTGTGCGTTCACCGCCGGCGCTGCTGAAACGACCATGGCCGCCGCGAGAACTGCTGCTGTTAATTTCTTTTGCATAATTGCTTCCTCCTTCTGTTTTGGTTGATTTGTTTTTCGTGACCATATTAAAACACTTCTTTCCGTCAAATCTCAATCATCATTTCCGAAGTCTCCATTTCCAAAAAGGAAATGTGCACAATTTTCACCTGTAAATCCACGTTTTTATGAGCTTTTTGTCGCGAATGGAAATGAATATTTCCATTTTTGATATTGCCGTACAGGCAAATTCTATAGTTAAATGAACCTGTAAAATATCATATTCATATGAAACTTAGCTGTAACTGTTCAGAACTGTACGGAACAGCTGCGTTACCCTGTGAAAAGGAGGCCACCCTATGAATAAGAGCAGCCATGATTTTATCTTTTCCAATAAAAAAATATCGGATCATTTTTACATCGTCACCGAACACTGCTTCCGGCACAAGGTATCCTGTATCTACGTGCTGGTCGGTGCGAAAAAAATACTGGTAGTGGATACCGGACTTGGACTTGGCCGGAGTCTGTATCAATATGTGAAGGAGCTGCTGGACACGCAGCTGCCGCTGATCTGCATCTGCACACACGGTCATCCGGACTGCATCGGCGGCATCGGACAGTTTGAGGAGGTCTATCTTCACGAAAAAGATATTGAGGCCTTTCCGGCATTTTTCACAATGCAGGGACGGCTGAAGAATCTCCGCCTTATCGAACAGAACGACAATGTGATGATCGATTATAATGAAGAAAAGCTGTTTCCGAACGACGCCATCTGTACACCGGTGTCCGACGGCACCCGTCTGGATCTGGGCGACATTTATGTCAAAGTCATTGATATGCCCGGTCATACGCCCGGCAGCATTATCCTGCAGGTCACCGCTTCGGAATGCAAAGACTTCTATCTGGTCGGCGACTGCTTCAACGCGGATGTCACCTATCTGACCTCCCTGAACTCCCGGCTGGATCTGCTGAATTACGCGGCGCTGCTGAGGAGGTTCTATACAGACATCGGACCAGAGGCAAACTGTTATTGCTCTCATATGCCCTGCCCCCTCAGCCCGGAAATCGCGCTGGATGTGGCAACCAACTGTGAGGAGATTGCCGCCAGCTGTATCGGAGGAGATATTTCTTTTGTATCGGTAAAGCACACCGGAGGGCAGGCAGTTCCTTTGTCCCTTCATCTTTGTCGTAACACAAAAGTTATCTACAGCAGCAAAATTATCAACACTGACAATGCAGAAGGAGGAAACTGTTATGAGTGTTAAGAATGTTATTTTTTTATAATGAAATGCTGCCGGGATTTTTATGTAAAAAATCCCGGTATTATTTGATAAAACGATCATTAAAATCATCGACTTTCATAAAAAGATATGATATAAAAGAAATTGATTGTTTCCAATTTGAACTTTTCCAATCACAGGAATCTCATAAGGTAGTAGCAAAGGAGCTGCATTTCATGGAAACTCATTATCTGAATGAATTTGTCGTGCTGGCCGGGGAATGCAATTATTCAAGCGCGGCCGACCTGCTGTATACTTCACAATCCACCTTGTTTAAGCACATGAAATCTCTGGAAAACGAACTGAATATCACGCTGTTCAACAAAAGCGGGAACCGTATTCAGCTCAGCAAAGAAGGTGAGCTTTTCTTAAATTTTTCCAAACGCTACCTTACGATGGAAAAGAAGCTGACAAACGATATCTCGCAGCTGAAAAAGCGAAATGACAATGTCGTCTATCTGGCCAGTGAATACCGCACGATCGATCTGTTGCTCGCGTTCCGGATCGAGCACAGTGAAATGCTGATCCACCAGATCTGTGATACGCCTTCCGCCAAAAGCGCTCCCGTTTCTCTTCGGCAGGGCGACTGTGAACTGGCAGTTCTCGTCGATCCGGAGGATCCGGCAGACGAACTCGTCAAGATTCCGCTGATCGAGGATGTGCCGGTGGCCGTGATGTACTCCGTGCATCCTCTCGCCGACCGGCCTTTTGTCACTTTTGATGACCTTAGAAATGAAAATTTTGTAGCACTGGATTTTAATACCATGAATTTAAACGGCGTCATTCCGGCCGGCGACATGGTGCGCGGCATCTTCCGGCTCCATAACGCCGTCCCGAATATCGTCTTTACCGCAAACCGCGGCACGGAAATGCTGGACTACATCCGTCAGGAGATCGGCATTTCCATTCTGTATGAAAAGACTCTGTATTCCTCCAATCGCAAAAACATTGCGATCGTTCCGATCCGGCCTGCTGAAAAAATACAGGTCTGTCTCTGCTACCTGAAAAACCGGAAATTCTCCGCTGGGGCACAGACCTTCCTTTCTTTCGTGAAGAATGCCGTGGCGAAAGGCACGATTGAGGAACTTATGTGCGGCGGCGGAGATCGAATCGCATAATTGCTCTGGAAAAACACACTTGATTTCATGTATTCCCTGTGTTAATGTTTATTTGAAACAATGGTAACTGTGAAGATACTGAACAGTTACAAACAATGTTACTATTCTGAAAGGGAGCTTTCCTATGATGTACCCATATATGACACTTAACGATGATACTGAAATCACTCACTCTGAAATGAAACCCGATGGCCGGGTAAAAGTATATATTGAAACACCGGATTTGAAAGACGGATTTCATAATGCTGTATGCTGGCTGCCAGAGTATCAATGGGAGAATATTAATGGATACTCTGAATCAGAAATGCATTATTTTAAAAGACTGATTAAAGAAAATGTACATCTGATTATAGAATTTTCCAGAGAGGGAGGTATTCTGAATGCCGCAGCTATTTAGAATTGGTTCTTATATTATTTATTTCTGGTCTAATGAAAATGATCCTCTCGAGCCCATTCATGTCCATATTGCGGAAGGCCGTGCCTCTGCAAACGCAACAAAGGTCTGGATTACCAGTACCGGTAAGACTTTACTCTGTAACAATAATTCTAAAATTCCTCAGCAAACTTTACGAGCTATGATAAAAGTTATTGAAGCAAACAGCTCAGATATCATTGATAAATGGTACGAACAGTTTGGCGAAATCCGATATTATGTATAAAATCAGCCAGTGGCGCATACAAAGCCTCTGGCTGATCTATTAAGGGCAAAGCAGAATAATCAAAACAGCTCCGGCACCCATTTCTTCGGATCCACATCCATGAACTTCGCGCGCTCGAAGCGAGCCTTCTGGTCATACGGCACCGTGCAGTCAAAGATGGCCTTGCATGCCACACCGGTCGCCCGGATATCCGGACTGTAGGCCGGATTGTTCGACGGATCGAGCGGATGGCACTGTACACCCGGGATCATGACGATATCCTTGTCCGCCTGGAAGCGCGTGGTCATCGCCCACATCACATCCTTGATGTCAAACGGATCGACATCTTCATCCACAAGGAAGACATGCTTGAGCTCCGCGAACGCGGAGAACGCGAGCAGCGCTGCCTGGCGCTGACGTCCCTCATCGGACGGCATGGATTTCTTAAACTGCATGATAGCGATGTATTTGCCGCCGCCGGAAGATGCGCAGTATACATTCAGCAGCTTGCCCGGCATGGCCTTTTCCACCATCGTCAGGATGCTCGCCTCAGTCGGGATACCTGCCATGGAGACATGCTCCTCGGATGGCCCGATGCAGGTTTGCATAATCGGATTCTTCCGCGTCGTCACGGCCTTTACCTTGATCACAGGAAGCGCCGCATTGGCCGGTCCGCAGTAGCCCGGAAACTCCGGCATGGCCTTGCCCGTGCCCGAATTGATGTCTTCCTGGATGCGTCTGCCCGGAAGCACTTCGCCTTCAATGACATATTCCGCATTAGCGATGGCGCGCTCATTGATCGTCAGACATTTTACCAACTCCACCGGCTGCCTGCGGATCGCGCCCGCCGCCTGCAGCTCATCGTAGCCGAGCGGCGTTGTCGGCGGCTCGAAGCAGGAAGCGATCTCGATTGCCGGATCGACGCCGATGGAAATCGAGATCGGCAGCGGCTCACCCTTCGCCTCAGCCAGTTCAAAGAAATGGCCGATATGGCGCGCGCCCGGCTGGAAGAAGATGGAGATCTCATCCTTGCTCTGCAGGCACATCCGGTGAATCGTCACGTCCGATGTCCCGGTCTCGGGGCTGGTCGCGTAGCACATACCAAGCGTGATGTACGGACCCGCATCCTCCTCGGTATTGGTCGGAGCCGGTACCAGCTTTCTCACGTCGAAATCCGGATCCGTTGCCAGATGCACCACTTCCTGACATTTTGCCTTTTCCCGCGGAATCTCCACCGGCGGAATCGGGTTCGTCACGCTGTCTTTAAGCAAGAATCCCAGCCGCTTCGGGTCGCAGTCCAGCAGCGCCCCCACTCTCTTGCGGCTGGCAAGCAGGCCGATCAGCACCTTCGCGTCCGGATGGCCTTTCACATTGTTAAAAATCATCGCAGGACCTTCCTGCGTCGGACGCTGCACGGTGCCGCCCGCACCCACATGGCGGTAAACACCGGAAAGCTCCGCCATCGGTTCCACTTCCACGTCTGTCTCCACCAGCTGTCCCGGCATGGTCTTTAAAAGCTCCAGTGCCGAACGCAAATCTGTTACTTTTGCTGCCATTGTCTCTTCCTCCTTATCGTTCTCTGCTTCCTGCAGTTTTATTACAGCGAAGAAAGGAAACGCCCTTAAAACGCTTCCTTTCTTCTTTTATCATTCTTAGGATCTGTCGCGAAATAATATGCCCATCCTGCACCATATTATTTTGTGACAGCTCCTTACTTACAGATACTCTCGATCCAGTCGCACACCTCGCCCGGATAATCCGCCTCGCAGTGCGGCTTATCCCAGACAAGCGCGTAATCCACCGGTTTCCCGGCATTTGCCAGCTTCAGAGCAAGCGTCATGCCGATCATAAAGGAGGTATCCGCGTCGCATGCACCAACACGCACACGATAGTATTTCGCCTGATCAGACTCCTCTTCCGTCCCGATGAAGTTCAGCGGGTTGTTCAGGAAAAGCTGGCGTGTAAGAGCCGAATCCCCTGTCGCCAGAACGTACGCCGGGTAATATTTCGCATACTCTGCCGGGAACTGTTCCTTCAGGGAAGCAATCGCGTCGACAACCGCCGTGGAGAAATGTACGGCTGCCTGCTCCGGCGTCCCGTATACCTCATTCTCCCCGCTTTTCCCGCTTAAAATATCAAATGACGTACAGGGTTTCATCCTGCGGCGATGATTCAGCACGTAGGTGTCCAGGTCGGAAATAAAGGCCTGCTCTCCATCCCAGGAAAGCCAGCTGCTCTTATCCTTCCCCTGAACCTTCATCATCGGCGGTTCAAACGGCGGCGGCGTCGGCACACCCTTCGGCGGACGGGAAAGCATATTTCCAAGTGTAGGAGGCTCAGACGGCTTACCATTCGGCATATCGCCATCCGGCCCGCCCACCGGCGGCTTATTAAGCGCTACTCCCGGACCAGCATGTCCCTGCATCAGAGCGACATCGTCCGGTTCGTCGGCTTTTTCATCCGGGCCGCCCTGAGGCGCCATTTCCTGTCCTGCATCGTTTTCTGATGCAGGACGCAGGCCCTGCCCTCGCGCTGAAGCGCGACTTCTGTTGGCAGGGCTCTCCATAGTTTCACAGGTATAATTTCCTTTAATATAATCTTCCGCCGTGTAAGCTTCTTCAAGCTCGCCCGCGGAAAGCTTCGTCAGGAATTTCGTCGCAGATTCATCAAGTTTCGCCATCAGGTAGTCGTAAGCGCTGCCGCTCCTGCCGTCGGCATTCAGTACCAGCGGTTCATCCGTGTCCGGATTCTTTAACTCAAGGCCGTTAAAATACTGAATATAAGCGCTGCGCAGCTTCGCGGACAGGGCCTCCTCAAACGGCGTCATCACACCGCCCGGGCCTGCCGGAGACGGCTCGTTCTCCTTATCTGCCGAGAACATCCACTCATAGGCCAGGTCCGCATGCTCCAGATCGATGATCGGGCAGTAGATCTGCGCGGCATAGACATCGTCGCGCTCCTCCATGAACGCGCCGGACTCCTCAAGATACGAATCATAGTTTTTGTTATTGCCGGTCACGGACAGCAGAGAGGACATCGCGCCGCCCGCGCTCCAGCCAACGGAAATGATCTTTTCCATATCACCCGGAAGCACATCCGCGTTGTGACGCAGGAAACGGATCACTGTCTTCAGATCTACCAGATTGGACGGGATTTTCCCGCAGCGCTTGCCGTTCGCATCTTTTGACTCCCGCCCGCGGTTCCCGCAGGTCACATAGACAAAGCCGCGTTCCAGATACTGCGGGCCGAAACAGCGCGGGCCGCCGAGCCACATATGCGGCATCTCCATATAGCCTGCAGAATTGTTGTTCATGATCACCGGCGCCGTCGCGGCCGTGAAGCCGTTCATGTTGCCCTCCGGATTGATCTCGCCGCCTTCTTTCATATAGGGAGCCGGCACAAAAATGCTGAGACGCTGGAATTTCGGAGTCGTCGCTTTGAGTGTATAAAGCACATCCTCCAGGCACCAGCACTGATACCTGTCGTCGAAAAACCACTGGTCTTTGACTTCCGCAAGTTCCAGGGTTTTGTTAATAATTGGAATTGATTCAAACATCTTACGGAACCTCCGCTTTTCTTTTATTTTATATTGTTTTTTCTCAGAATTCCACCATTTTGTTTCGTTTTCTCATTCCAATTCTGCCATTCATTATTCCACATTCGAATGAGAACGCACAGCCTGCCGTTATGCAGTTTTCTTTTCCTCATCCTTGTGTACACGTATAACCGCTTTCGGTCTGCTCTTTAAAGCATCAAAGGTAATTGCCAGCAGCAGGATGATTCCCTTGACCGTATAGTTACCTTATATTTAGAGATACTTATGAATAAACTCCCACACGATGTCCAGATTTTCTTCCGTCCCATACAGCTTGTCCTCGTGATCCGCGGTCGGAAGCGTTGTGAATTCCACACGGGTCTCTCCCACTTTTTCTTTTACCGCTTCCACAAGCTTCACCGACTGCTGGTACGGCACCAGACGGTCCATACATCCATGCTGTACAAGCAGCGGCGCCATATTCGGATTGATATAGGTGATCGGGTTCGCTTTCGCCAGATAGTCCGGATCCAGTTCCTTTAACGCTCCACCCATATAACTGCTCTCCGCAGAACCGGCCTGATCGTGGTCGGCAAAGCTGACGCCATTCTCCCTCGCCATATCGTCCATCACCGCAAAATCAATCGGGCCGAACTGATCCACTGCCACGCAGACCTCGCAGCTTCCGTCAAATACTTTTCCTTCTTCTCCCGGAAACTTCCCGTTCGGGATATTCATCGCCAGGATTGCGCTTAAGTTTCCTCCCGCTGAACCGCCGATCACAGCAATGCGGTTCGGGTCGAGTTCATACTCCGCAGCATTCCTGCGCAGGAACCGCACCGCTTCCCGACAGTCCAGCACTGCAGCCGGAAAAATAGCCTCGCCGCTTAAGCGATATTCAATCGATCCCACCGCGATCCCTCTTTTCAAAAACTTCAGATAGGTATCCATGTGGTCATCGCGTTTGTCGCCAAGCCCGAATCCGCCGCCGTGGATATGAAGAAGCACCGCATACGGTCCTTCCCCTTCCTCGGGATAGTACAGATCCAGCCGCTGATTCGGAGATTCCTTCGCATAGACTACGTCCAGCGTTTTCTTTGTCACCCAACTGATATCGGCCATTTTGACCTGAAAATCAGCAGGCGGACCGTCAAACTGAAGCGAGCCGTCCAGCGCGTCATAATCCAGTGTTTCCGGAACGTTTTCTTTCATTTTTTCGTCCATGATCTGTCTCTCCTGTTGATATTTTCCTATTCCCGTATTATCTGATGATAACTGCGGATTGCAATGTGCTTCGCATCCGCGCTCCGCTTCGGTTGGCGCCAGAGGAGCGTCACTGGCGCCCGGCGCCTCGCAATCCTGATATCATCACATCTGCGGCTTCTTCTCCGCGACTGTCTTGCGGATTTCCGGCAGATACTTCTCAACATCCATCTGCAGCACGCAGATCAGCAGGAATACGCTGATGATCGCGCCCAGCCAGCCATAGTCAAAACGGATCGCGGTCACAACGCTGCTCGACTGTGTCGCAGCCGTAGCAGATCTTTTGCCACATGGGAATTTTCTTGTTCTCGTTCATTTTTTTCTCTCCTTTGCATCATGCCGTCCATATGCTTTCCACACAAAGCAAAACGGACGGCATTAACTTTGATTCCTTTTGTGGAGATCAGACCGGCCATGTCGCCCCCGCTGTGCTTTGATTTGTTTTATAAAACAATTTTCTCTGACAGGAAGATTATATTCTGTGCAAGATTGACAAGCAATTCGAATTATTGTAAAATCTATTCCAGAATAGAATTGTTGAATTTTTCCGCTTTTATAGTAAAAATGCATTTTGTTTTGTGAGGTTTTTACATATGAATATTGAGTATTTCCGTGAATTTACTGTCCTTGCGGACTGTTCCAATTATCTGGAGGCTGCAGACCGTCTCTTTATCGGGCAGTCCACACTGTCCAAGCACATCATATCCATGGAAAAAGAGCTGGGCGTTCCGCTGTTTGAGCGCACTTCGCGAAAGGTTGCTCTCTCCAAATACGGCAAGCTGCTGCTCCCTTACGCGAATACGATCGTCCAGACCCAGTACAGCTACCATGCCGCCCTGCAGAATGAGCTGGAATCCGAACGCGGCCGGGTGACGGTGGGCACGATCGCCGCCACCGCAAAATACGGGATTACCGGCCTGATCGCGGACTTTAAAAGAAGATATCCCAACAGCAGTATCCAGATGTTCGAGGGAGATCCGAACGATCTGGCCTCTCAGCTTCGGGAACGCAAATGCGACGTCATTTTCGCACATATGCCGGAGCGGGAACTGATGGCAGAAACAATTCAGCGCATTCATTATCTCGATGATTCTCTGGTCTGTATCCTTCCGAAATCGCATCCGCTTGCCGGTCAGAAAGAGCTTCGGCTGGAACAGCTGCGTGATGAGACCTTTATCGCGCTCGCGGAGAATACGACCGTGCATCAGCTGATCCTGGACAGCTGTTACCGGGTCGGCTTTTCCCCGAAAATCGCGTTTACCTGTCACCGTGTGGACAGTGTACTGGATCTGGTCACAAAGGGTATGGGCATCGCGATTCTGGCGGAGTATATGGCAAACCGACCGGAGGACGGCAATTTCCCGGAGAACGCTCCGTTCGCTGTCGCTCCGATTCTTCCCCGCACATCCATATCCGTTGATCTTTGCTATCGGAACAACGACGACCTTTCGCCCATGGCCAGACGATTTGTAGAACTGGTGCAGGAGACAGTGGATGCCGGCATCCCGGCGGAATTCAATCCGGCTTCTTTCTTTGCGGATAAACCTGTCTAGGTGTACTTTTATTGAGAATAAGCAGGCCGGGGAATTCCCCGGCCTGTCTCTGATGAATTAATTATATCCGCCATCATACCACTGCCTCTATCAGCAGCTTATCGCCAAGCACAATTTCCTGTATTCCCGGCGTTTTATTTTTATTAAAGTCGAAACTCAGCATATAGCCTTTCTTCATATGGAAATAATCCAGATAACCGGAAAGCTGCTGCTCACCTCGCTGGTTATATGCATTGCCGCGCCAGATCTTAAGTTCCAGAATATTCTGTTCGCCTCTGTAAAAAATCACCAGATCCATGCGCTCACTGTTTCGTGTCTGCGGTTCAATACTGTAATTTCCAACACCATTGAGAATCGGTTTAAAAAAAAAGCAGAAAATATTTTCTTCCCACATTTTCTAAAAAAGCATCGTCTTCCTGGCTGTAAAGCTCTTCGAATGTCTCTGCAAATTTCTCCAGAATTCTTCTGATATCCAGATGTCCGCCAACAAAAAACTGATTCCTTTCACGCTCTCCTGCATCATACATCTTGCTGGTGACAAATTCTTCTGCGATAAAATTATTGTAAAGAACCGCCTCAAAAATCCGATTCGAGATTACCGCCCGTTCATTTTCATTCCGAATAAATCCAAACATTGCAGCATCTTTCATATAAGGACTGGTTGCCACATAAGGGATTGATTTTCCATTAAACAGCAGTTCATAAACCACTGTCCGCAGTTCGGGATAAAGTTCCAGCTTTCCCATCAAAGATTCATACAGAGGATTATCTTCTCTTACGATTCGTTTTTCTGCTTCGTAAAATCCTTCTTTTGTCCAGGCACAGCTTTTATCCGGAAAAGCATCTGTCCCCGCGATTTTTTCATCCAACAGCTTGCAGATACGGGAAACCAGCACCGGATATCCCGACGTATAATCGTATAGCAAATTCGAAATGTCCTGCACATCCATGCCTGTATGATAATCATTTTCATATTGATTAAGCATTTTAGCGATATCCTGCACAGAAAAGCTCATGTCGATGTCGAAATCGGCCGCAATATTCCAGGGACTGTTCATCTTGTGGTCTTCCTCAGGCCTGATTTTTCTTTTAATGTTACGAATATCATAGACCCCTGCCAATATCACAGACTGAAATGCGGCCACATCCGGCCGTTTCAGATAATACGCCCGCAGCTGCGCCAGAAAATCCAGAAACACCTGATTATTCGATGCTGTATCCACCTCGTCAATCAACAGGACGATCTTTCTGTCGGCCTTTTGGCACCACAGCCTTATAATTCTGAACAGATCCTGCAGTGAATACTGCGCGGCCGTCTTCTTTCCAATATCGCTGAATTTTTCTTCTATTTCATCCGGCAGAGAATCTGCATTATCCAGAATCTCTTTTGCAAAAGCCGAAACAAAAGCAGGTATGCTCTGAAAACAGTCCGTACTCAGCGTCTGAAAATCCAGACTCACCACTTCATAATCGTTTTTCAGATACCGTGCCAGAGCCTGCAGTATCGTTGTTTTTCCATATTGTCTGGCTCTGTTGATCGTAAAGTAATCTCCGATATCCACCATTTTCCGGATCGCTTTTAATCTTGAATCCAGGTCCACCATATAATGCCGATTCGGGTCGCAGGCACCGTTTACATTGAATCTTTTTGCCATCCGTCAGATCCACCCTTTCCTGCTTTTTAAGCAAGTATATCAAAGGCTATGCAGATTTGCAAATAAAACCGGTTCCCATCTCCAAAATACTATGCTATACTGTCCAAGCCGAACAAGGAGGAAATGAAAAAAATACGGGCCAGGCTATATACCTGACCCATAATTTCCTGCCACATTTTCAACAAACAAAATCTGCTTACGCCGCGCGGTCCTCTTTTCTCTTATTCGAAGCAACCGCTCTCCTCTTGATCTGGAACGCATCGAACCACATCACGGCCAGCATGATCGAACCCTTTGCGATATACTGATAATAGGTGTTCAGACCGGCCAGCTGCATGCCGTTCGCAAGAAGTCCCATGATCAGGACACCGGCGATACAGTTCGCGATCTTGCCGTCGCCGCCGCGGACGGATACGCCGCCGACCAGAACGCCGGTCAGTACTGTGATCTCGGTGCCCGCCGCTGTACCTGCCGCTGCCGCGCCGACACGGGCTGTCAGGATAACGGAACCGATGCCGCAGAACAGACCTGCTACACAGCCGATCGCGTATTTCATACGTTTTACGTTGATACCGGCCAGTCTCGCAGCCGCCTCATTGCCGCCGAGTGCGAACACATAACGTCCGAAATAAGTACGGTCCATGACAAAGCTCATAATGATACCGAATATGATCATCGCGATTGTCGCGTAGGTCAGGCTCGGATGGAAAATCGTCCCCTGTCCGATCGCCTTAAAGCCGTCCGGCAGGTTGGAGATCGTCTTGGAGTTTGTGATAACGTAGGCGACGCCCTGGTATACCGTGCTAAGACCGATGGATACAAAGATACGCGGCAGCTGCAGCAGCTGTTCAAGCAAAGTGCCGAGCGCGCCAAATGCCATACTGATCACGACCGTAAAGATCACAACCAGCGGAATCGGAAGACTTGTCTGGGTGAGCATCAGTGCCGCCAGAACGCCGCAGATACTCATCTGGTAGCCTACCGCCATATCGAGGCCGCCGGACATCATGATCAGCGCGATGCCGTAGGTACAGATGATAATGTACGCATTCTGGTTCAGGATATTCAACAGGTTCTTCACAGTCAGGAAATTATGACTCGTGAATGTAAAAACAACACAGATGATCAAAAGCAAAACCCAGGCGAGGTTTCTTCTGCAAAAATCAACTACTTTAGACATATTTTATTCCTCCTTCATTCCGGATGCCAGTTCCAGTATACGATCCTGGCTGAATTCCGGCTTCATCAGTTCTCCGCTGAGTCTTCCCTCATGAAGCACCAGTATCCGGTCGCTCATGCCGAGCAGCTCTTCCATCTCCGAAGAAATCATCAGAATGGATTTGCCCTGTTCGACCAGGCTGTTCATCAGCTTGTAGATCTCCTGTTTGGCTCCGACGTCAATGCCTCTCGTAGGCTCATCAAAAATCAGAATATCATTGTCGGCGGCAAGCACCTTTGCTACGACCACCTTCTGCTGATTGCCGCCGGAAAGGTTCCGAACCTCCTGTTTGACAGACGGTGTTTTAATCTCCAGTGTCTTTACAAAACGGTCTGTCAGCTCATCCAGCTTTTTGAAATTCAAAATGCCCAAATGGCTGACCTTTTTCATACTCATGATCGGAATATTCCACTCGATAGTATATTCCAGAAATACGCCTTCCAGCTTGCGGTCCTCCGGCACCAGGCCGACGCCCATCTCAACCCCGTCCGCAGCGGAGGCCGCCTTCATCGCTTTACCGTTGATCAGGATCTCGCCGCTCTCCGGCTTCACATCCCCGCAAAGCATCTTGGCCAGCTCGGTGCGCCCCGCACCGACCAGTCCGGCCAATCCCAGAATCTCGCCCTTGCGCAGCTCCAGATTGATGTGGAAATCTCCGTTTCCGGTCAGATCCTTTACCTGCAGCACCGGCTCCCCGATTTTCACATTTCGCTCCGGGAACTTCTCGGTAAGTTCGCGTCCGATCATGTACTTGATCAGATCCTTCTTTGTAATGTCCGCTACGTTTCTTGTCACTACATACTGCCCATCCCGGAAGACCGTCACACGGTCGCAGAGTTCAAACAATTCTTCCAGACGGTGACTGATGTAGATGACCGACACGCCCTTTTCTTTCAGGCGGCGCACAATACGGAACATGTTTTCCACCTCCGCCATCGGGATGGAGGCGGACGGCTCATCCATGATCAGCACCTTACAGTTCTTTACAACTGCCTTCGCAATCTCTACGATCTGCATCTGCGCTGTCGAGAGCATCTGTACCTGCGTAGAAACATCAATCTTAACCCCGAGATCCTCCATGACCTCCTGTGAGCGCTGCCGCATCTCTTTGAAATCCGGCATAAATGCCCTGTTCCCCACGTGCTCGCCCAGAAAAATATTCTCCATAATGCTTAGGGACGGCACCAGATTCAGTTCCTGATATACGACGCCGATACCTGCGTTTCTGGCAATCGAAGGCGTCAGCTTTTCATAGGTCGTCCCATCAATGGTGATGGTTCCGGAGTCCGGCGTGATTGCTCCGGAAATCGTCTTGATCACAGTTGATTTTCCGGCGCCGTTCTCTCCGATCAGCGCAAGAATCTCCCCTTTTTCCACATCGAAGGATACATTGTCAAGCGCTACTACACCAGGATATGTTTTGGTCACATTTTTTACTTCCAGTATTTTTGCCATAAGATATCCTTTCTAACTTTCATGCCCGCTTCGCGAGCACCACTAAATATAAAAGTCAATGGCTTTGTGTCTCATGAAAATGGGGCTGCTGCATAGCGCAGCAGCCCCATCCTGTCAATACTCAGCCTCAATTTTCAAAGTTTTACATGTTGGATCAGTCGTCCGGATAGTACTCATCGATCGTGTCCGGAGTGATCTCGATGCAGCGCTCGGAGTAAACCTTATCTACCACGCGGTCTGACCAGGAGCCATCCATCAGCTTGTAGCAGGTCATCGGTGTGCCTTCACCAAGCATTACGGTGCCGCGGATCACGGATTCTCCGTCTACAGATGCTCTGACTTTCTCACGAATGAACTCAGCCGTATCAACGGTAAACACTGCAAACTCGTCCGTATTGATGCCAGCCGCCATAGCAGCTTCATTTGCGCCCTGTCCCTGATCGGTACCATAGGTCAGGATCACTTTCAGGTCTTCGTTGTTCATCAGCATCATCTCTGCGTAGCTCTGTGCCGCTGCCGCGCCTTCTGCCTGTGTCGTCTCATGCTCTTCAACGATCACTGCCTTGGAAGTATACTCTTCAATCTGACGCAGACCATCGCACCTGCTTACCGCATCCTCATTCTCTGAGTTGGTCAGCAGGCCGACCTTGATGGAGCCGTCTTCAGCATCCGGGAAAGTCTCCTCAATCCATGCCGCTGCGAGTTGTGCTTCTACCTGGCCGGATTCTTCCTGGCTGATGTTGATGCAGACATCATATGCATCCGCGTTATCCAGCACTGTACCGATGACGATAATGAAAGCGCCTTCTTCTCTTGCTTTCACAAGTGAGTCAGAAATGGAAGATGCGTCTACCACGAAGCAGATGATGTAATCCATTCCCATGGAAACAAAGTTCTCTACGGTCTGGATCTGGGTCTGCGCGTTGCCGTTCGCGTCCGCTACTTCATACTCCATGCCATAACCGGTAAAATATTCTTCCATCTGGTTTGACATATCGGTAAAGAATTCTGAGGACATCATCAGTGCGGAAAATCCGACTTTCTTTCCGGTCAGGTCTTCGCCTTCTGCCTCAACGGCTTCCGCTACTTCCTCCGCAACGCTCTCCGCTTCCGTTTCCTCTTCCGCCATAGCAGTGGTAAAGCTGCCGAGGCATCCCAACGCCATGCAGCCTGCCATCAGCAGTGCCATCAATTTTCTTTTCATAGGGTATTTCCTCCGTTCTTTTTTGATAAAATTACTTTATCAGAGTCCGTCCGTTTCGTGGGGTGGAAAAAAATGCGAAAAGGTGGCGATTTTTGCATTTTTGCCATTTTGCGTCAGGATTATGCTTTCACAATCCTCCCTCATGTCATCCGGTTCCTTTGAAAAATACAGGATGCGGATACCCCGGTTCGCCGCGCCCTGCAGGTAGGTACGCAGGCTCCGTATTTCTTCCGGCATCAGTCCGCTGTAAGGGCTCTCCAGTATCATGATCTGCGGATGCGCCAGTTCCCAGCGGTAAATGGAAAGGATTTTCCGCTGTATCCTGTTCAGGTCTCCGATCTGTGTCTTATCCGGACCAATCCCGGTCGTCCGGTAAAACTTTTCCAGAACATTCCGGCGAATATTCGCAGGAATCACGCCGCCCGGCCCGCGCCCAATGCGATGCGGAATCGGCAGGAGCAGATTGTCCGCGATATCCAGATTGCTGACCAGATTCTCTCCGCTGTTGACGGGTATCACCGCCGTATCCTTATCGAAGCTGCACCCCGGCTCCGGAATATGCGCGCCCACCTCTCTTGCCCAGAAAAGCGGATTCTGTCTGCGCACAAAAGAAAGATAATGCCAGATCCCATCCTCCATCTCCCACTCGTAATCGTACATACCCAGAAAACCTGGCAGAAATGTATCTGCGCCTGCTGCCGCGGTTCCCCCTGCCGGGCGCCGCAGGCAGAGACGGATGCGCTCGTCAGCCCGCCCCCATTCTTTCAGATCAATTCCTCTTGCAAGAATCTGAATCCGGCTGGCTATTTCCGCAAACATCGTATAGTACCTTGAGAGAATGACAAATGTGATGCCCTCCTCATTTGCCCGCCGGATCAGTTCACAGATTTCTTCTGCCTCTTTGCCTTCATAAAAACCATGTGTGGCATCCAGGATCACCAGCCGCGCCCCATGCATATTTGCTTTCAGAATGCTGAGCTTTTTCCGGTCTGTCTGGCTCAGCATCCAGGGCTCTTCGTCCGCCCGGATGTCCACCCGTTCCTTTTCCAGATAAGCATTCACCTTTCGTTCCGCTTTTTTCCGATCATAAGGGCGCAGAGAGAATGGAAGATGCCGGATCGCCTCCAGATTTTCCGCCACACTTAAGGTCTCCACAAGATCCCGTTCCGCGGTGATGGTATAGATCCGATAATAGTAAGCGGTATTGCGGTCATAATCCTCCACCTTTTTCCCGTTCAGAAAAAGACTGCCGCCTTTTAACGCGCAGTCTCCCGCAAACACCTTTGCCAGCGTCCGGATACCGCTGTCCTCGACTCCCTGTATGTACAGAATGTCTCCTTCGTAAATCTCGACATTGTAATCGCGCAGTTCACCCTCGCCAATGCCATCAAGGCAGCCATGTACGATTCGGAGCAGTTCCTTCATATTTCATCACCCACATCCGTATTACACCTGCGATTTTTCCTCGTAACGCACACGCGCAAACACATCCACCACCGGCATGGTGACCACCGCGTCCGTTCCCTCGCCTTCCATCGAACGGTAATGGATGCCACTGTCCTCACCGAACGTCAGCTTTAGACGTGTGTTGACATTGTTGAGCGCGATACCCGTATGCCTGCTGCCTTTGCGTCTGACCTCATAGAGTTCTCCGCTCATTCTCTCGTTCAGAGCGGTAAGCTGCTCCGGACTCATGCCGACCCCATTGTCGGCGACCAGGATTACCAGTCTCTCATTGGCCAGAAAAATATGAAGATCAATCCTGCCCTTTTTCGCGCTTTTCTCCAGTCCATGGATCATCGCATTCTCTACCAGAGGCTGCAAAGTCATCTTCGGCAGATAATAATCATAAATTTCCTCCGTCTCCACCTCGATGCGCATATCCAGTTTATCCTCAAACCGGTATTTCTGAATGTAATAATAATCCTGAATATGATTCAATTCCTCACGAACCCGCACCAGGCTGTCATTATTGCTGATGCAGTAGCGGAAAAAGCGTGAGAGGATCTCCGTCATCTGCGCGATCTCTGTCTGTCCGTCCATCAGCGCACGGCTGCGGATGCTGTCCAGCGTATTGTAAAGAAAATGCGGATTGATCTGCTCCTGCAAAGTGGAGAGCTCCATGCGTTTCCGCAGAAGGCGCACCTCCTCCGCCTCCCCGGATTCCCAGGAAATCCGGTCCTGTGTCTTTTTTCTTTTTTCCTGCGCGGTCAGAAAGGCGATGATTTTTTTCTGCCGGTACAGCTTTACGCCTGCCAGGATCAAAAGAATCAGCAGAATCGCAATGACCGCAGCCAATATTATATGTATTCCGTTCATTTTGCGCTCCTAAGTAACCGGACATTACATTCCAGGTATATACGATCATCCGGCATCTGTAAGCTTATCCACTATATATTCTTCGGTAATCTGTCGGCTTGATCCCGGTATTCTTCTTAAAAAGCTTTGAGTAATACTTTTCGTCCGGATATCCCACCTTCGCGGCAATTTCCCGCACTGTCAGGTTCGTATTTTCCAGAAGCTTCTCCGATTCCTCCAGACGCACCTGCGTCAGGAACTCGTTAAACCCAATCTGCATCTCGCTCTTGAACAGCTTGCTCATATAGGTCGGAGAAACATTGCCGGCACCGGCGACGTCTTCCAGAGAAATCTGTTCGGCATAATGCTCCCGCACATAGCGAACCGCCAGCTGAATCGGCTTGCCCATTTTTTCTTTCAGCTTTTTCTGTTCTTCCTCGATATATTTCTGGCACGTAAGGTAAATATTGCGGATGACCTGCTGAAAATTGCGGGCGTTCAGATACGCGTAATAAACATCCTCCTGCATACGTGTCTGCCGCTCCGTATCCTCAAAGCAGAAAATAATCTCCGTCTGCAGCTTAAAAAAGCTTTTCATCATATCCCGGGGATTCCGGCCGTTTAATCGCACCGCTCTCTGGTAAACCCGCTCCATCAGATCTCCCAGCTCCTCCGAGCGCAGATAGCGGAGGCAGTCGAGCAGTGTCTGAATCTCCTCACGCGTGATCAGCTCATCCATGGAAAATCCCGGAAGCTGCGCGATCTGGTCATAATCCAGCACACCGTTCCTCGTCAGCACAAGACGGCCCCACTCCGCACTATGCGCCTCATCAAACGCAGTAAAAACGTCCGGAATGCTATGATAAATCCGGCTGCAGCCGATGCTCAGACGAATGTCCCCGTAGATTTCCCGCAGATCCCGGATCTTATAGTAAAGAGCCAGCACCGCCTGCCGGATCTCGTTTTTCTTTTCTTCTGCATAATTCGCAACCAGAATATAACCCATATACGTGTTATTTCCGTAATAGCGGACATAGTCCGGAAAGCTTTCCTTTATGTAAACCTCCAGCCTGCCGTTGCCCATCGCGTCCGATTTTTCCAGAATCGCGCTCAGGCTGGAAAAAACGCAGAATACCTGATAGCATCCGGGTACGAATTCCGTATGAAACTCCCGGTTGCAGTTCTCCTCAGAGGCAAAACAGGCGTCGTCCACCGTCTCATCCCGATAGAGCAGCTTTGCCCAGAAGCGCTCCATTGCTTTGCGGTTCTGATTCTCCTGCAGTACATACAGCGTCTTACTCTGTTCCGCCAGACGATTTCTCTCATCAATGCGGGCGCAGATGGTCCGCAGCGTATCGTTCAGCTGTTTTTCATCGATCGGCTTTAACAGGTAATCCATGACATTCAGCTGGATCGCGCTCCTGGCATATTCAAAATGGCGGTAGCCGCTGATCAGCACGAAAAGCGGATCCACGTCGGCATCCCGCACCCGCCGGATCAGTTCAATCCCGTCATAGACCGGCATCTGAATATCCGACAGGACAAAGTCCGGTCGGTTCTTCACAATACTCTCCAGTGCCTCCGCGCCGTTGCGGCACTCATCCACAATCTCGATATTCAGTTCCTGCCAGTGTCCGAGCTGACGGATCAGCTGGATGATCTTCGGCTCGTCATCCGCGATAATTACTTTATACTTCACAGAAAATCTCCTGTTCTTATCCTGATACTTTACGCTGCAAAATGGACTTGATACCATCCGGTGAAAACCAAAAGGATATTCGTTCGATGTCCAATACATCAGTACCATTATATTTTTTGTAATACATACATTCAATTCCATTTTGGCATTTATCTATTCCGAACCAGAATTGTTCTATGCTGTTTGTATTCTTTTTCCAGTAAACGTTCCTTTTATCGATTTTTACAACAAAACAGGTTTTCATCTCTCAAATACTATGCTATACTGTCCGCGCCGAATAAGGAGGAAATGATCATGAGCTGTCGCCTGGCTATTTTTGATTTAGACGGAACGATACTGGATACCCTGGACGATCTGACGACGAGTCTGAATTTCGCGCTGCGCCGGTCGGCCCTGCCGGAACGTTCCCGGGAGGATGTGCGCCGTTTTGTCGGAAACGGGATCCGGAAACTGATCGAGCGGAGCGTACCGCCAGATACTCTTTCAGAGCAGATTGACACGGTGTTTGAATCTTTCACCAGACATTATCAGTTTCACTGCGCCGACCAGACCAGACCCTATGAGGGTATTCCCGAAGTGCTGGCCGCGCTGAAAAAAGCAGGCAGAAAAACAGCTGTAATTTCCAACAAGGCAGATTATGCCGTGCAGGATTTATGCAGACATTATTTTGATGGGCTGTTCGACTATGTCGCGGGTGAAAAAACAGGCATTCGCAAAAAGCCAATGCCTGATTCTGTCTATACAGTCCTGGAAATTTTAAAAACAGATCCCCGTGACGCCATCTATATCGGTGATTCCGAAGTGGATATCCAGACCGCCAAAAATGCCGGTATCGACAGCGTTCTGGTCAGCTGGGGATTCCGTGATGCGGACTATCTTTACCAGTGCGGTGCGGCACGTGTGATCGGGAGTCCAAAGGAGCTGCTTCAGATTCTCTTTTAACATCACCGGATATGCTCCGGATTGTATACAATATTCCCATGTCCCGGCTGCACGCCTTTGAGCGCGATCAGCCCGCTGTCCCCTCCAAATTCAAACGGGATTCCGTCTGCCTCTACTGCAAGGATCTGTTCACAGACGCGGATATTCTCATCGATCACTTCCGGACTCAGCGCCCCGTCTCCGTGAGAAGCAAGTACCGTATCAAATCTGCCGTCCAGCTTTTCCTTCAGACTGCAAAGGCTTTCCCGGTATTCCGCTACGGAAAGGGAATAGTCCTGAAACAGAAATGTCATACCGTTGCAGGCGTCTCCCAGCAGCACCGTCCTCTCCTCCGGAATCAGCATCACCACGCTGCCTCTGGTATGTCCGGGACAGGCAAAAATCTCTACTGAGATTCCTCCCAGATCAAACCGATCGCCCTCTTTCAGATCATGCCACTCACAGATCGGCACCACCGGAGTAAAGTCCTCCTCTGTCACCTGATCGCCGCCCGGCATCATCCAAAGGCCCTTTTTCCGAAATTCCCATGTGCAGTGCTTCTCATATATGTAAGCATCCTCCTGATTGATATAGACCGTATCAGCCGGAAATTCGGACGCGCCCATCGCGTGGTCGACATGCCCGTGCGTCAGCAGCACCTTCAGCGGCTTGTCTGTCAGCCGGTCGATCAGCGGCTTCACAAAGCCGATCCCGCTGCCGGAATCAATCAGCATCGCGCTCTCCTTTCCCTCTACCAGATACATCAACTCCGTTGAAAACGCGAAAATCCTTGTGATCCGGTCACTGACTTTTTCAGTCTGAAATTCTGATGGTACCATAGTCGTCCTCCTTTTCCATCCATGTTCTTTTCGAATTGACGTTACCACGCTTTTACCATTTCTTCAAGATTCTTCAGGTGAAAATACGACATTTCTTCAAAACTTTTTGCTTGAAAATATGCAGTTTCTTCAAAACTTTTATGTCAAAGCAGGCATCTGCAAAAAGCAAATGCCTGTTTCTGTCTGTATGATAGTTTACGAGTACGGACATATTACAGGAACCTGCTGCGCAGAACCCTGTAATCAGATATCATGATTTGAGCAGCAAAAGAGGTATGAACTTACGAAATCCGGGCGATATAATCCTGGCACAGTTCATCGGCCAGCGCCTGCAGCTCGTTCCGGCTGGTCTCATCGAGCGCGGATTTGATATGGACAGTCGTGTCTGCCCAGGTAATGTTTTTGCTTTTCTCCAGCATCTGCTTCATGATTTTTGCTGCATTCGGAGCCCAGGAGCCGTTTTCGATCAGGGCCACCTTGCGGTTCTGGAAGTTGCGCTCAGTCAGCCGGTGAATATAGTCGCGCATGAACGGATAAATGTCAGCGTTGTAGGTGGTGGTCGCCAGCACCAGCTTGTTGTAGCGGAACGCATCGCTCACAGCCAGAGCCATATCGCACCGGGCCAGATCGTGAACAATCACATTCGGGCACCCCTTGGCACGGAACTGATCCGCGAGACTGTTCACCGCCCGCTGCGTATGTCCATAGACGGAGGTGTAGGCAATGACGATGCCCTCCGATTCCGGCAGATAAGACGACCACAGATCATAGAGATGCAGATAATGGCCAAGGTTCTCCTTCAGCACCGGTCCATGCAGCGGACAGATCATCTGAATATCCAGCGTGGCCGCCTTTTTCAGAAGCTTCTGCACCTGAGCTCCGTACTTGCCCACAATGCCGATAAAATAACGGCGGGATTCATCATCCCAGGGCTCGTCAGCATCCAGCGCGCCGAATTTGCCGAATCCGTCGGCGGAAAACAGCACCTTATCACAGGTGTCCCAGGTCACGATCACCTCCGGCCAGTGAACCATCGGTGCTTCCACAAACGCCAGCGTGTGCTTTCCAAGGCAAAGCGTGTCCCCCTCTTTGACAACTATACGCCGGTCTGAAAAATCAGTCCCGAAGAACTGTCCCATCATATTGAACGCCTTGGCGCTGGAGACAATGACCGTATCCTTATATACATCCATAAAATTCGCAATATTGGCAGAATGGTCCGGCTCCATATGCTGTATGATCAGGTAGTCCGGCCGGCGGCCATTTAAGGCTGCGCCTATATTGTCCAGCCATTCGTGTTTGAAATGAGCGTCCACCGTATCCATGACGGCAACCTTCTCATCGAGAATCACGTAGGAGTTATATGACATGCCGTTCGGTACAACATACTGTCCCTCGAACAGGTCCACCTGGTGGTCATTCACACCCACGTATTTAATATCAGTCGTGATTTCCATCTGTGTTGCTCCTTTCTTTTCTCATAAATTGTCAGGTATTGTAATTCCTTATGCGCCTGTGCATATTAATTATCGAGCGCCAGCTCGTTCGCGTCAGGCGCAGACAGCGTAAGCTGTCATAATTCCTTATGCGCCTGTGCGCATTATAGCATAGTCTTCCGAATCAGGGAAGAATCATGTATCCTGAAATATCAATTTGTTGTGAGCTCCGTTTTGCCCGAAATAACCGTTTTGGGCATCATAACAAATACCAGACATTTTATACAAGCATTTTTTCACAACATAACGTTTTTCATGACCATGGCAGTGACAACCGGCAGATTTAATATACCAGAAGAAAGCAATGGAGATTTAAGAAATAATCTATATACTGGCTTCGAAAATCATGCTATACTTTCTCCTATTAACAAGTCGATATATCGGAATTTACGAGGAGACATGATCATGGATAATGTAGAACGCAAAAAACAGGG
>JAJQIL010000013.1 GCA_021199235.1 Lachnospiraceae bacterium
ATTCCGTTTAAGGCTAAAGCATGGCTGGACTTGACAGAGAGAAAAGCAGGTGGCGAGCCTGTCGACAGTAAGAACATCAAAAAGCATAAAAACGATGTATTCCGATTGGGACAGTTAATCACAGCAGATTCAAGACAGAAACTTAGCGAAGAAATTGCAGCCGATATGAAACGATTCTTAGACAAAATGGAAAAGGAAACCATTGATTTGAAGTCTTTGGGTATCAGAGGTTCTGACCAAAAAACGATTATGAGTTTATTGCATCGATGCTATGAAATATAGTATCGATTCTATTAATAATAAAATGTGAATCATAGGGAGGGGAAATCAGGCTCCTTACAATAATTGCAACCGCCGGTTGCGGTGATTTCCAACCGGAATTGATAGAATGCAACCGCTGATTTTGATATAGTACTCCCAACGAACCACCCGTTCACTGCTCGGCGAACGTCATGACGGCATGCAATCGCTGTACAATGATCAGGGAAAAAAGGGGAAAAGGAGAAAATACTATGATTCTTGCAGAAAAGCTGTTCACACTTCGCACCAGGTCAGGTCTGAGCCAGGAGGAACTCGCAGAAAAACTCAATGTATCAAGGCAGTCGGTTTCCAAATGGGAAAGCGGCGCTTCAATACCGGGGATCGATAAAATACTGGAGATTTCCAGAATTTATGGAATCAGCACGGATTATCTGCTGAAGGATGAGCTGGAAGAACTGCCGGGAGAGGTTGTCGCGGATGTGTACCATCCGGAAGATGTGCGGGAGATATCCCTGGAAACAGCGACAGAATATCTGGCTGTGATTCGGGAAGCAGGAAAACGGATCGCTTTGGGCGTGGGGATTTGCATTCTCTCTCCATTCCCCATGATGTCTTTCATCGGGATGTCAGAATGCGGATTGTTATTTTCAACAGAAGATATCGCGGCTGGCGTAGGAGTCGGTGTACTGCTTGCAATGGTTGCAGTGGCGGTAATTCTCTTTATCTTAAACGGTCTGCGTTTAGATGAATACGAATATCTGGAAAAGGAAGAATTCAGGCTTTCCTATGGAGTGGCTGGAATCATAGAAAAAGAAGAAAAAGAGTTCCGCCCGGTTTTTTATCAGGGGATTGCCTTTGGTGCCGCTTTGTGTGTCATATCCTGTATTCCAATTGTAATTGCCGGTGCAGTTGATGCAGCTGATGGGATTCTTACATATCTTTGTGCTCTGTTACTGGTAATCGTTGCGGCGGGAGTATATTTGATCGTGCGGGTAGCAATCCGAAAAGGGGGATATGACCGGCTTCTGCAGCAGGGAGACTATACACTGGAAAAAAGCGGGAAAATAAGCGTCTGGAAGTTTTTGATGGTGTATACTGGGGGATTATTATTGCTGTCTATTTAGGGATAAGCTTCTCTTTCATGAACTGGCAGATTTCCTGGCTCATCTGGCCGGTAGCTGGCGTGGTGTTTGCAGTCCTTCGTTCCATTTTATCGGCGATGAAGGGAAGCAGGTAAGGAAGATGTGATGAATTGTGGCTAAAGCAGTGAATGTAAATTTTTAACCTGTTCGGCGGGGAGACTCCCCGCCATTATTTTTTGAAATTTTTAGCTGAAAGGGAACTTTTTTGCTTTCCTGCGCGTCTAAAGAATGTAAGCTGTTACAGCAGGTATTCATGAATGACCGGGACAGAAATAAGGTATCAGAAAGGAACAAAACCTATGACGAAAGATCAGTTGGGGAGTCTGATCATTGCTTCGGAAGATTCCCTGTATCATGTGGCAAAGACTTTGCTGCGGGAGGATGCAGACTGCGCGGACGCGATTCAGGAGGCGATTGTCAGCGCATTTACAAAGCTGCATACGCTTCGCAGTGACGAATATGCCAAAACGTGGCTTACCAGAATTCTGATCAACGAATGCTATAACATTCTGCGAAAGCAGAAGCGTGTGGTTTCCATCGAGGAAGAACAGCTGCCGGAGAAGGAAGCAGAAAGGCAGGATTACTCAGAGCTGTATGAGGCGCTGGAGACGCTGCCGGATGAAATGCGGCTCTGCGTCACGCTTTTCTATATGGAAGGCTACAGCATCCGGGAGATCGCATCGATTCTGGATGTGAATGAGAATACGGTAAAGAGCCGCTTATCCAGGGCAAAGGCAAGGCTGCGCAGGGAACTGGAGCCGGAAAACTGCCCTGACAGGGATTCTTTACAGAATGGATGAAAGTCGGATCAGAATTAAAAAACGATATGCAGACTGAGAGGTGTCTATATGAAATTAGAGAATATGAGACAGGAATTTCCGGAAATGCCGGAAAGTATGAGGACGATGATCGAGCGCGAGGTGGCCTCGCAGGTAAAAGTGGAACAGCAGCAGGAACACATTTTAAGCGACAGAAAGATTCAGAATTTTGCTGCCCAAAGTGAATCGAAGCAGCGAAGCATCACACAGAGAAAACCGGCGCGAAAGAAGGCCGGCAGGACATTTTTGCTCGTTGCGGCCGCGGCGGCACTGATGTGTACGACTGTCTTCGCGGGCGTCGCGATCCGGGAGCGTTTTTTTACAGAAGCGGAAGGAAATTATGGGGTAAATATTACGATCGGTCCGGCAGAGACGGAGGCGGAATCCGGTGATGCTGACAGATCCGCGGCTGCGCTGCTTTCAGAGCTGGAGGCACCGGAGGAAATCCCGGCGGAAGTGACCGTGGAAGCCTCCTATATTCCGGAAGGGATGGTGCAGTATGACGATGGCTGGAAGATAGATTACGAGGACGACCTCTATGGCGGAAGCTTCAGTATGGGAGTACAGATCATGGATGAGGATCCCACGGAAACTCTGATGCTGGAGACGAGTGTGGTGGACAGCGAGGTGCTGGAGATTAACGGACATTATGCTGTCTGGCTGAGTCTGAATTATAAAGACGATGGCAGCGGAAGCACAACGCAGAAGATGTATATCCTGTATCCGGAGGTATGGCGTATGCTTACCATCTATTCCCTGAACGAGGAAGTGACAAAGGAGGAACTGCTTAAGGTCGCGGAAGGCATAAGCCTTATCGGAAGCGAAGAGATGATGACGCTGGAGGATGCCTATACCATTAGTGACTATGAGGAAGAGACGGAGATGGAGGACTATGATGCCGAGGACGGCGTTTATACAACAGTAGAGGTATCTGCTGTGGAGGATAATCTGCACCAGATTGGCGATTCCTTTGAGATATCTGCTTATTCGAAAAGTGAAGCAGATGAGGAATTTCTCCATACAGTCAGTGTTCGGGTCAGCGATGTCCAGGTATCAGATAATATGAGTATTCTGGGCGACGACTGGCAGAGCATACTGGATTCCGGAATGTACACCGATGCTCTGCAGGAGAGTACGGATGAAGACGGCAGCCTGCTGCCGGAGCTGATCGAATACGTGAAGACAGGAGATGGCATTGATTCTCTGAACACTGTGGTAAAGACCGAGGAAGCAGAACAGAAGCTGATCTGCGCCACCATCGAGTTTACCAATAACGGAGCATCCGATCTGTACAATGTCCTGTATCACGCGAGCCTGATGACTCTGACAGAGGATGACGACGGCATGATGATCTTTTATGACCGCAGTGCGCTTGAGGAGGGGGACTGGGATTACATGACGGCATCCCGCAGCTACGAGATGGATTATTATACTGCCGGAGGAGAAGGGAATAACGGAAACAATTATATTACCGACCTTTTGGCAGGAGAGACCGTTACGGTCACAGTCGCGTGGATTGTCCGTGCGGATGAAATGCCGTATCTGTATTTGAATATGGTCAGCAGCACCATCGTATTTACCGCAGAGGATCTGGCAGTGGGATATGTCGACTTCCGGTCGCTGGAAAACTGAAATAGTAATTTTGTAACTATTCAGGGCAGTACCTCGCACTTGCTGCGAGGTACGTATGAAAAAGTACGTAATTTTATCGAGGGTTACTATTCACGGGGTGGGGAAGGCAGACGGAGATTTTGAATTTTCGTGAGATG
>JAJQIL010000160.1 GCA_021199235.1 Lachnospiraceae bacterium
ACCACAAAATTATTTTATCTGCGCGCCCAGCACCTCTTTGGCTTTCTCCAGCGCCGCATCCGCACCGTCCGGATTCTTGCCTCCGGCCTGCGCCATATTCGGGCGTCCGCCGCCGCCGCCGCCGACCAGAGCCGCAATACCCTTGATCAGATTGCCCGCGTGAGCGCCCTTCTTCATCGCGCCGTCCGTCGCGGCCGCCATCAGGCTGACCTTTCCATCCGACACAGAAGCCAGCAGCACTACGCCCTCGCCAAGCTTCTCGCGCAGCTGGTCGCCAAGCTCGCGCAGGCCGTTCATATCCACGCCGGAAAGCTTCGTCGCCAGCAGCTTCACGCCGTTCACCTCACAGACCTGATCCATCACGTCGCCGAGCGCATCCTTCGCCAGCTTACTCTTCAGGGACTCATTCTCACTGTTGACAGCCTTCAGTTCCGCCTGCAGCGCCGTGATCTTCTCGTGGATGCCGGCCGGAGTCGTTTTCAGCAGTCTTGCCGCATCCGCCAGCTCCTCTTCCATCTTCTTATAATAAGCGAACACGCCCTCGCCGGTCAGCGCCTCGATACGCCGTACCCCGGCCGCAACGCCCGCCTCGGAAACGATCTTGAATCTTGTAATCACGGAGGTATTTGCCACATGAGTACCGCCGCAGAGTTCCTTTGAAAAATCGCCCATGGATACCACGCGGACCTCGTCACCATATTTCTCGCCGAACAGCGCCATCGCACCGGTCTTCTTCGCGTCCTCGATACTCATCACTTCCGTCACTACCGGGAGCGCCGCCGCGATCTCACGGTTCACCAGCTCTTCGGTCTGCGCAATCTCTTCCGCGGTCATCGCCTGGAAATGCGCAAAGTCAAAACGCAGACGGTCCGGAGTCACGAGAGACCCCTTCTGCTCTACATGTGAGCCAAGCACCGTCTTCAGCGCTTTCTGGAGAAGGTGCGTCGCGCTGTGGTTCCGGCAGGTATTCGTCCGCCCAGCCTCATCCACAGTAAGTGTCACCGTATCGCCGGTCTTGATCATGCCCTCCGCCATATAGCCGACATGACCATATTTCCCGCCAAGCAGATGAATGGTATCCTCGACTACAAAGCGTCCGTCCGCACAGGAGATCACGCCCCTGTCGCCTTCCTGGCCGCCCATGGTACCGTAAAACGGCGTCTGCTCCGTGATCACGGTACCGCGCACGCCCTCGGTCAGCGCCTCGGTGAGCTCGGTATCTGTCGTAAGCACGGTGATCTTCGAATCACAGCTTAATGTATCATAACCGACAAACTCTGTGGTGATCGCCGCCGGAATCTGATCATAGACCGTGGCGTCCACACCCATATAATTCGTCGTCGCGCGCGCCGCACGGGCCATCTTTCGCTGTTCTTCCATGCAGGCCGTGAAGCCTTCCTCGTCAATTGTATAACCCTTCTCTTCCAGAATCTCTTTTGTCAGATCAAGAGGGAATCCGTAGGTGTCATAGAGCACAAACGCGTCCTTGCCTTCCAGAGTCGTCTTGCCTTCCGCCGAAAGCTTTGACTCCAGATCGTTTAAAATCGAAAGTCCCTGATCGATCGTGCGGCTGAATTTCTCCTCCTCCTGAGAGAGTACCTTGAAGATAAAGTCTTTCTTCTCCTCCAGCTCCGGATAGCCGGCCTTCGAACCCTCGATCACGGTCTCAGAGAGCTTAGAGAGGAAGCTGCCCTCAATGCCCAGCATACGTCCGTGTCTCGCCGCACGGCGGATCAGACGGCGGAGCACATAGCCTCTGCCCTCATTTGACGGCATGATGCCGTCAGAGATCATAAATGTCGCGGAACGGATATGATCAACGATCAGACGAATCGAGATATCTTTCTTCTCATCCGTCTTGTATACGGTCTTCGCTACCTCGCACACCTTGTCCCGCAGCGCCTGAATCGTGTCCACGTCAAAAATGGAATCCACGTCCTGCACGACCACTGCCAGACGTTCCAGACCCATGCCGGTATCGATATTTTTCTGCTTTAACGTCTCATAATTGCCGTTGCCGTCATTCTCAAACTGGGTAAAGACATTGTTCCAGATCTCGATATAGCGGTCGCAGTCGCAGCCGACCGTACAGCCCGGCTTCCCGCAGCCGTATTTCTCTCCGCGGTCATAATAAATCTCCGAGCACGGCCCGCACGGACCCGCGCCATGCTCCCAGAAGTTGTCCTCCTTGCCAAAACGAAAGATCCGCTCCGGCGCAATGCCGATCTGCTCATGCCAGATATCCCAGGCTTCGTCGTCATCCTGATACACCGACGGATACAGGCGGTCCGGATCCAGCCCGATCACCTCGGTCAGGAACTCCCAGGACCAGCCGATCGCCTCTTTTTTGAAATAATCGCCAAAGGAAAAGTTGCCGAGCATTTCAAAAAAGGTACCGTGACGTGCGGTCTTGCCGACATTCTCAATATCACCTGTGCGGATGCACTTCTGGCAGGTCGCCACTCTCTTGCACGGCGGAATCTCCGCTCCCGTAAAATAAGGCTTCAAAGGCGCCATGCCCGCATTGATCAAAAGCAGACTGTTGTCATTGTGCGGCACCAGTGAAAAGCTGTTCATCACCAGATGCCCCTTGCTTTTGAAAAAGTCCAGATACATTTTTCTTAACTCATTTACTCCATATTTCTTCACGACTACGCCTCCGTTTTTCATTTCCTTTTTCTATTTCCGTGTTTTCTGTTATTTCAAATATGATTGCTCACAGCCGCAGGGCCACATAGCTTTCAAACACCGTGAATCATGATAGCACAGTGTATTTTTGATTTCAATATAAAATATCAGATTGCCTGCACAATATCCTCGATCAGGCCCTCCCCGTCTGCCGCGCCCGTCGCCAGCTGATCGCACCGCTCATTCTCTGGATGGCCGTCATGCCCCTTCACCCAGTTCCAGGTGATCCGATGCGGCCCCGCCGCAGAAAGCAGGCGTTTCCAGAGATCTACATTTTTAACTGGATCCGTCTTATTGCGCATCCAGTTCTTTTTGATCCAGCTATCCAGCCAGTGTTCATTGAATGCCTTGATCAGATACTGCGAATCCGAGTAAAGCTCGATCTCGCACGGACGGTTCAATGCCTCCAGACCAACGATCGCCGCCATCAGTTCCATGCGGTTGTTCGTCGTCTTCACATACCCCTGCGAAAACTCTCTCTCATGCAGTTCACCCGCAGCATCCGTATACTGCAGAATCACGCCGTAGCCGCCCGGCCCGTCCGGATTGCCGCGCGCTGCTCCGTCGGTGAAGATGCGAACCTTTCTGCAGGTTTTTTGAACAATTTCTGTTTTAAAAGATTCGTCCGGATCCATATCACAATTCGGCTGATTTCCTAAGTGTTCCTTACATTCTGCAGGTTCCGCCGTTTTCTCAGTCTCC
Source organism: Lachnospiraceae bacterium (assembly GCA_021199235.1). GTDB lineage: Bacteria > Bacillota > Clostridia > Lachnospirales > Lachnospiraceae > Choladousia. The sequence continues at coordinate 3,391 of JAJQIL010000160.1, forward strand.
CGCAGCATCTCCCGGATCTGATTCGCGACCCGCTTTGACCCGGCCGCATCATGCCCAGCCGAGCTCACTCCGGCGACAATCGTATCATCATAGGCGAGCACCGGAAAATAGAAATCGCAGCGGGTCCTGTCATTACAGACATTGACCGGAATCCCGGCCTCCTTACAATCCGCGTAAATCTCCTGATTAAGCCGGTTGTCATTTGTCGCCGCGATGACAAACGACGCACTGCAGATATCCCCTTTCTCATATTTTCTGCGAATGATGGTGAGCCGACCGGCCGCATCCAGATCGCGCAGCTCCGGATTTACCTCCGGCGCGATCACATAAAGATGCTCAGTAAAATCGACCAGTGCACGAATCCGCCTTTTGGCGATCGTACCTGCCCCTACCACTACGATTTTTCTATCCATAAGATCCACAAAGATCGGAAAGTATTTCCTGTTCTTCTTTTCCATAAATGCCACCGTTTTCCGCCCCTGATTCCGTTTACGTCAAAGTATACCAGACTTTTTGCGGAAAGACAATCAAATCAAAAAATTGTGT
>JAJQIL010000098.1 GCA_021199235.1 Lachnospiraceae bacterium
AGCAGACAGCGGGGTGTGATTCGCGGTCATATGTACAGAAACATCAATGATTGTGCTTAACCGATTTATTGGAGAAGGGGGCGAGGCAGATGGTTCCGATTATTTCCATTGGAACGCAGGATTTTGAGTATATCAGGAAAAATCATTATTTTTATGTGGATAAGACGGATTTTATACGAGAATGGTGGGAGAACGGAGACACAGTGACCCTGATTACGCGCCCGCGCCGCTTCGGTAAGACTCTGAATATGAGTATGCTGGAACTTTTTTTCTCAAAGCAGTATGCCGGTCGCTCAGAGTTGTTTGAAGGGCTTTCTATTTGGGAAAATCCAAAATATCGTACATTGCAGGGAAGCTATCCGGTGATTTTTATCAGTTTTGCCGGTATCAAAGGAAACACGTATGAAGATATTCGGGAAAGTATGATCCAGACGATTCTGGATTTATATGCGAAATACCGCTATGTGCTGGATGGAGATGCATTGAATCAGCAGGAAATGGAATATTTTGATTATGTAAGACCGGAGATGTCCGATACAATGGCGGCGATGGCGCTGCATCGTCTGGCGATCTGTATGTACCGTTATTATGGAAAAAAGGCAATCATTCTTCTGGATGAATATGATACGCCGCTGCATGAAGCATATGTTTATGATTTTTGGGATGAACTGCTCCCTTTTATCAGCAGGCTTTTTAACTGTACATTTAAGACGAATCCTTATATGGAACGGGGACTGTTAACCGGAATTACAAGAGTTAGCAAAGAATCTATTTTTTCCGATATGAATAATCTGGAAGTCGTGATGACGACTTCCACAAAATATGAATCGGCCTTTGGCTTCACAGAGGCGGAGGTTTATGAAGCGTTGCGGATGTTTGGATTATCGGAGCAAATTGAAAAAGTGCGGTACTGGTACGATGGATTTTGCTTTGGGAAAAGAAAAGATATTTATAATCCATGGTCGATCACAAAGTATTTGGATTCAGGAAGATTTGGAACTTACTGGGCAAATACCAGCTCGAACAGGCTGGTTGGAAAGCTGCTTCAGGAAGGCTCTTCTGAATTGAAAATGGATGCAGAGGATCTGCTCGCGGGCAAGTCCATTCACAAAAGGCTGGAGGAAGAGATCGCATTTGAAGAACTGGATGAGAGCGATTCAGCGGTTTGGAGTCTGCTTCTTGCGGCAGGGTATCTGCGGACGGATAAGCCTGTCGACAATTCTGTAACAGGCAAAGACTGCAGAATGACCGGGAATGAAAATGAACTCGAAATGGAAACGGACAACGAGTATTCGCTGTCCCTTACAAATCTGGAAGTGAAAAAAGAATTCCGCAAAATCATTCAGAGATGGTTTGCAAATCCATCCACGAGATACAATGACTTTATAAAAGCACTGCTGCTGGGCGATGTGGATTATATGAATCAGTATACGAATCAGTTTGCCCTGCAGACATTCAGCTTTTTTGACGCCGGGAAGAAATTATCTGACGAAGTGGAGCCGGAACGATTTTATCACGGCTTTGTGCTGGGGCTGATCGTAGATCTGGCGGAACGTTATCGGATCACTTCGAATCGTGAAAGCGGGCTCGGGCGCTATGATGTAGTGTTGGAGCCGTTGCAAAACGACCTCAGAGCTTATGTTCTGGAATTTAAGGTGTTCAATCCTGCGAAGGAGAAAGACTTAAGCGAAACGGTGAAAGACGCGCATGCTCAGATTGAGAAAATGAAGTATGATACGGATTTGCTTGCAAGAGGGATTCCGCAGGAGCGAATCTGTCATTATGGTTTTGCATTTGAAGGAAAACGAGTGCTGATCGGATGAATGAAGGAACAGGAGGAAATAGATGCGAATCGGAATGGGATATGATGTGCACCGCCTTGTGGAGGATCGCAGACTGATCCTCGGCGGCGTGGAAATACCGTACGAAAAGGGACTTTTGGGACATTCGGACGCGGATGTGCTGCTGCACGCGGTCATGGATGCGCTGCTCGGCGCGGCGGCGCTGGGCGACATCGGAAAGCATTTTCCGGATACGGATGAACGCTACAGAGGCATCTCCAGCGTGGAACTGCTGAAGCGGGTTGGGGAGATGCTGGATGAAAAATGCATGATAATAGAAAACATTGACGCGACGATCATCGCGCAGCGGCCGAAGCTGTTGCCCTATATGGAGCAGATGAAGCAGAACATTGCCGGAGCGCTGCATCTGGAGCCGGGGCGTGTGAACGTGAAAGCGACCACGGAGGAAGGACTCGGCTTTACCGGAACCGGCGAGGGCATTTCCGCTCACGCTGTCTGCCTGCTGCAGCCGCTGATGGACGGCATTGCGGATGGCAGGATGTATGGAGACGGTACTGCGGGAAGCGGATGCGCGGGCTGTCCGGGGTGTGTGAAAAGTCAGAGGGCAGATTGAAAGAGGACATGGACCGCTATGGAAGGAAAATTTATTAATCGATATAGAAGCTTTTGTGATTGCCTGAGTGGTTTGGAACAGGCGAAACAGCGGGATCCGGAAGATGCATTTGTGCTGAGCGGAGCTGCGCAGAAATACACTCTGACGTTTGACCTTTCCTGGAAGGTTATGAAGGATATCATTGTTAAGTATCATAAAATTCTGGATTTTGCAGCCGGTTCACCTCGTGAAACACTTCGAACGGCATATTCGGCAGGGCTGATCTCAGACGACAGATGGATGGAGATGCTGTCTTTGAGAAATAATCTGGCTCACGATTATAATGGCGCTTTGGTGAGGGAAGCCTTTGATAAGATTTTAAATGAATATATTCCTCTTTTTTGCCAGTTTCGGGAGAAAGCAAATGCTTATATCACTGCGATAGAAGAAGAGGGATAACTGTAAAGGTACGGAACAGTTATGATGAGGAATGAAAAGGAATTGACAAAAGCGGGTTTTTTGCATAGACTGTTCACAGACATCTGAAGCATGCAACGGAAAAGCGCTGTATGGAATAATAAGGAGCCGCTCTGCGAATGAACGGCACATTTATGTTCATGGGAAAGTTGAGGAAACAGGATGAGAGTTTACAATACACTGTCGAAAAGAAAAGAAGAATTTGTGCCGCTGGAGCCGGGCAAGGTAAAAATGTATGTCTGCGGACCGACGGTCTACAATCTGATTCATATCGGAAATGCGCGCCCGATGATCGTATTTGATACGGTGCGGCGTTATCTGGAGCACAAGGGCTATGAAGTGAATTATGTGTCCAATTTTACGGACGTGGACGACAAGATCATCGCCAAAGCGAATGAGGAGGGCGTTTCCGCACAGGAGATTTCCGAGCGGTACATCGCGGAGTGCAAAAAGGACATGGAAGCGATGAATGTGCGCCCGGCGACGACCCATCCGCGTGCGACGCAGGAGATTGACGGGATGATCGAGATGATCCGGACGCTGATGGACAAGGGCTATGCCTACAATGTGGACGGCACGGTCTATTTCCGCACCAGAAAGTTTGCGGAGTATGGAAAGCTGTCCCATAAGAATCTGGATGATCTGCGCTCGGGTGGCCGTTCGCTTCTGGTGACCGGCGAAGATCAGAAGGAGGATCCGCTGGATTTTGTGCTCTGGAAGCCGAAAAAAGAGGGCGAGCCGTTTTGGCCGTCGCCGTGGAGCGAGGGGCGTCCCGGCTGGCATATTGAGTGCTCGGTGATGTCGAAAAAATATCTGGGCGAGGAAATTGACATTCACGCGGGCGGCGAGGATCTGATCTTCCCGCATCATGAGAATGAGATCGCGCAGAGCGAGTGCTGCAACGGCAAACCGTTCGCGAAGTACTGGCTGCACAATGCGTTTTTGAATATTGATAACCGCAAGATGTCCAAGTCGCTCGGCAATTTCTTTACCGTGCGTGAAATCTCTGAGAAATACGACCTGCAGGTGCTGCGTTTCTTTATGCTGAGCGCGCATTACCGCAGCCCGCTGAATTTCAGTGCGGACCTGATGGAGGCAGCCGGGAACGGACTGGAGCGTATCCGCAATGCGGTGTCGAATCTGAAATATATTATGGAGAGCCGCACCATGCAAAATTGCCCGGAGGGCAATGGTGCGGCCTGCGTCCTCGATTCTCATGGAGAATCGGGACATATTATGGAAAACAGTGCTGCTTCGGAAGATGCTGTTCTGACATCTGCCGAGCAGGACATCCTGGCCGGAGCAAAGGCTTATGAGACAAAGTTTGACGAGGCCATGGACGACGATTTCAACACGGCGGACGCGATCGCGGCGATTTTCGAACTGGTAAAATATGCGAACAGCAACCTTACTTCCGCAAATTCAAAGGAACTGGTACAGGCAGTGTACGGGGAACTGGTCGATCTGTGCGGCATCCTCGGCCTGATCGTGGAGGAAAAGGAAGAACTGCTGGACGCGGATATCGAGGCGCTGATCGAAGAGCGGCAGGCTGCGCGCAAGGCAAAGAATTTTGCGCGGGCGGATGAGATCCGCAACCAGCTGGCCGAACAGGGTATCACGCTTCTGGATACGCGTGAGGGTGTAAAGTGGAAACGGGCATGACGGAAGCAACGGATATGACTGCCTGCATCGACATCGCATTTGCTCTTCCGTCTAAAGACTGGAAGCAGTATGCCCCGCTGACTCTTGCTTATATCGGCGATGCGGCCTATGAGCTGATCATCCGGACCATTTATGTGAAACGGCACGACATCCAGCCGCAGAAGCTGCACAGGCTGGTGACGCGCTGCGTCAGCGCAAAAGCGCAGGCAAAAATGATCGCGGCGCTTCTGCCGGAGCTTGACGAGGAGGAGACGGCTATTTACCGCCGGGGACGCAATTCCAGGCCCTATACAAAGGCGAAGAATGCTACCATGACGGAATATCTGGAGGCGACCGGCTTCGAGGCGCTTATGGGTTATCTGTATCTGGAAGAAAAGTATGAGCGGATGACGGAGCTGACAGTGAAAGGGCTGGAGAGCATTGGGCTCGCGTAAGAAAAAACTGCAAGAATCTGCCTGCCGTCTGCTTGCGGATGCCAGGGCAAGACGTCGGGCGCAGGTGTGACAAAATCATTTTAGGAGACAATATGAGAAAACAGGAACTAAATGAACATCCGGACGCAGCGGATTCCGGCCTCATTGAGGGCCGCAACGCCGTTCTGGAGGCTTACCGTTCGGGCAAGACGATTGACCGTCTGCTGATTCAGGACGGCTGCCAGGACGGGCCAATTCAGTCCATCAAAAGAGAGGCACGCAAGGCAGGTACGATCATTGATTTCGTGCCGAAGGAGCGTCTGGACGGCATGTCACAGACCGGACGGCATCAGGGCGTGATCGCCTGTGCAGCGGCCTATGATTACGCGGAGGTTTCGGATATTCTGGTGGCGGCGCGCGAAAAGGGCGAGGATCCGTTTTTGATCCTGCTGGACGGGATCGAGGATCCGCATAACCTTGGTGCAATCGTCCGTACCGCCAATCTGGCGGGTGCGCACGGTGTGATTATTCCGAAGCGGCATGCGGTGGGGCTGACTGCGACGGTGGCGCGTGCTTCGGCGGGGGCTCTGAACTATACGCCGGTCGCACGCGTGACGAATCTGGGAAATACGATAGAAGAGCTGAAAAAAGAAGGCATCTGGTTTGCCTGTGCAGCCATGGATGCGCAGCCCATGTATGAGGCAAGTCTTACCGGACCGATCGGACTGGTGATCGGTGCGGAGGGCAGCGGCGTGAGCCGTCTCGTCCGCGAAAAATGTGATTTTGCAGTTTCCATCCCGATGCACGGAGATATCGATTCGCTGAACGCGTCAGTCGCGGCCGGGGTGCTGAGCTTTGAAATCGTGCGGCAGAGACAGTATGGAAGTAAAAAATAACAGGAATACTCTGTTTTGCGTGAGCCGGGCAGCGGTATACGGGAATGATAGAAAGAAGGAAGCAAAAAATGGGTAAATATTTTGGAACAGACGGATTTCGCGGCGAGGCGAATGTGAAGCTTAACGTTGAGCATGCGTTCAAGGTCGGGCGCTATCTGGGATGGTATTACGGCCAGATTGCTGACGAACAGACGGAAATGGCAGCGGCCGGGGCTGACGCGGCAGATCAGGCGGGCGCCGGAGACGGAGATGCCTCCGTGTTCCCGCGGCGGAAGGCCAGAATTGTGATCGGCAAGGACACGCGCCGTTCGAGTTATATGTTCGAGTACGCGCTGGCGGCAGGGCTGACGGCATCTGGAGCGGATGCGTATCTGCTTCATGTGACAACGACGCCGAGCGTTTCCTATGTGGTGCGCACGGAGGATTTTGACTGCGGCATCATGATTTCCGCGAGCCACAACCCCTATTACGACAACGGCCTGAAGATCATCAGCGGCAGCGGCAAAAAGATCGAGGCTGAGGTGGAGGATAAAATCGAGGCTTACATCGATGGAAACTCAGGCGAGCTTCCGTTTGCGACCGGAGAAAAGATCGGCCGCACGGTGGATCATCAGGCAGGACGGAACCGTTACATCGGGCATCTGATCTCCCTGGCGACGCGTTCTTATAAGAATACGAAGGTTGGTCTGGACTGCTCAAACGGCAGTTCTTCCTCGATCGCAAAGAGTGTGTTCGACGCGCTCGGCGCGAAAACCTATGTCATTCACAACGAGCCGGACGGCACGAACATCAACCGCGGCTGCGGCTCGACCCATATCGAGGAGCTTCAGAGCTTTGTCCTGGAAAAGGGGCTGGATGTCGGCTTTGCCTATGACGGGGATGCGGACCGCTGCATCGCGGTCGATTCCAACGGACGCATCATCGACGGCGACCTGATCCTGTACATCTGCGGAAAATATCTGAAAGAGAACAGACAGCTGGAGAACAATACCGTCGTCACGACCATTATGTCCAACATCGGACTTTACAAAGCCTTTGACCGCGAAGGAATCCGTTATGAAAAGACTGCGGTCGGAGACAAATATGTCTATGCGAACATGTGCGAGAACGGACACTGCCTGGGAGGCGAGCAGTCCGGTCACATTATTTTTTCCAAATATGCGACGACCGGCGACGGCATTCTGACGTCCATCATGGTGATGGAAGTCATGATGGATAAAAAGAGGAGTCTCGCGTCGTTGGCCTCTGAGGTGGAGATCTATCCGCAGCTTCTGAAAAACGTGCGTGTCGCGGATAAGGCGGCCGTAAAGGCGAATGCGGCGGTGCAGGCGGCTATCGAGGCGGCTGCAGAGGCACTCGGCGATGAGGGACGTATCCTTGTGCGCGAGAGCGGTACCGAGCCGGTGATCCGCGTGATGGCGGAAGCAAAGACTGACGAGCTCTGCACACAGCATGTAGATGCAATCATCGAGGTGATGAGAGAGCAGGGGCTTGTTCAGGAATAAAAAAGAACACGAAAGTGGGAAGCAGACAGTTCATTCGCGTACCGCTGTGTTTGTAAAGAAGATATGTAATGATCCGGGCAGGCATTTGCACTTGCTGTGAAGGAGCGGAATAGTTACGAAGACAGAGGAGAGAGAAAATCATGGAACACAAATGGAAGCGGCTGCTTTCTTATTATAAGCCATATCTGGGGCTGTTTGCCTCAGATATGTTTTTTGCGATTCTGGGAGGAGCGGTCACACTGGCGATCCCGCTGGTAGTCCGCTATATCACATATAATGTCATTCAGCTGCCGTCGAATGAGGCACTTCCGATCATCACGAAGCTTGGCATTGCGATGATCGTGATGGTGGCAGTGGAATGCTTCTGCAATTTTTATATCGGGTATTACGGACACAATATGGGCGCAAGGATCGAGCACGACATGCGCGCTGAGATTTTCGGACATTACCAGAAGCTGTCCTTTGCATATTATGACAACCATCAGACCGGGCAGATGCTCTCCCGCATCACCGCGGATCTGTTCGACATCAGCGAGCTGCTGCACCACGGCCCTGAGGATATCGTGATCTCGCTGATCAAGCTGATCGGTTCCTGCGTAATTCTGGCGCAGATCAACTGGCAGCTGACGCTGGTGACCTACCTGTTCATCCCGATCATTGCCTGCTACGCGCTGTATCTGAACAAAAAAATGAAGGTCGCGTTCAAGGAAAACCGCCGCCGGATGGCGGACATCAACGGGCAGATCGAGGACAGCCTTTCCGGTATCCGTGTGGTAAAATCCTTTGGCAACGAGCACATCGAGGAAGAAAAATTCCACGGCGGCAACGAACGCTTTGTCGAGGCGAAAAAGCTGAGCTACAAATTTATGGCGATGTACAATTCGGGGCTTGGCGCGATGACGACCCTCGTCACCATCGTCGTTCTGCTGGTCGGCACCGGGCTTATCACCGCCGGGCTGATGGCGATCGCCGATCTGGTGACGTTCCTTCTGTATATCAACAACTTTACCGACCCGATCAAAAAGCTGATCACCCTGACCGAGCAGTTCCAGAACGGATTTTCCGGATACGAGAGGTTCCTTGAAGTGATGGACATCGAGCCGGATATTCAGGACGCGCCGGATGCCGTCAGTATGGATACGGCAAAGGGAGATATCCACTTTAAAAATGTCTCTTTTAAATATGAAGAAGGACAGGATACTGTCTTAAGCCACATCGACCTGAATGTGAAGGCCGGGGATTACCTGGCGATCGTCGGAGCGTCGGGCGGCGGCAAAACGACCCTGTGCAGCCTGATTCCGCGCTTTTACGACGTGGACAGCGGTGAGATCCTGCTGGACGGCACGGACATCCGCAAAATTAAGCTTGCGGACCTGCGCAGACAGATTGGTATCGTGCAGCAGGATGTCTACCTGTTTACGGAAAACATCATGGAAAACATCCGTTATGGCCGGCCGAATGCGACTGATGAAGAAGTCATCGAGGCGGCAAAGCTGGCGAATGCTCACGAATTCATTTCCCAGCTGCCGAACGGCTATTACACGGATATCGGCCAGCGCGGCGTGAAGCTTTCCGGTGGCCAGAAACAGCGCCTCTCCATCGCGCGCGTGTTCCTGAAAAACCCGCCCATTCTGATTTTTGATGAGGCGACCTCCGCCCTCGACAACGAGAGCGAGCGCATTGTGCAGCAGTCTCTGGAAAAGCTGGCCAAAGGCCGCACGACCTTCGTGATCGCGCACCGCCTGTCCACCATCCGCAACGCGCAGAAAATCCTCGTCCTCACCCCGAATGGCATCGAGGAGCAGGGAACGCATGAAGAGCTGCTGGCGAAGAACGGCGTCTATACCAGACTGTATGAGAACCGGTGATGCGCCGGGACAGGCATCAAAGAACTGAATGGAATCATTTAGAGAAACGGAGACCCCAAGGTCAGGAAAGGAACGATACATACTATGAAGAACTGGGAAGCCAACATCCGCAAGGTAACCCCCTATGTGCCGGGGGAACAGCCAAAGCGCACAGACGTCATCAAGCTGAATACCAATGAAAATCCATATCCGCCGTCACCGAAAGTGACTGAGGCGCTGCGGGAGATGTCCACGGAACCGATGCGCAAATATCCGGATCCGGAAGCACGGCAGCTGGTGGAGGCGATCGCGCGGGAGGAACATGTCCGTCCGGAGCAGGTTTTCGTCGGCGTTGGCTCTGACGATGTGCTGGCAATGATTTTCCTGACCTTTTTCAATTCGGACAAGCCGATTCTGTTCCCGGACATCACATACTCGTTTTACGATGTGTGGGCGGATATGCTCCGCATTCCCTACGAGCAGCAGCCGCTGAACAATGCCTTTGAAATCGAGAGCAGTGACTATTACAAAGAAAACGGCGGTGTGATCTTTCCGAATCCGAATGCCCCGACCGGCGCGCTTCTGGAGCTGCCTGTTGTTGAGGATATTCTGGCACATAATCCTGATGTTATTGTCGTTGTGGACGAGGCCTATATTGACTTTGGAGGGACGACCTGCACCGGCCTGCTCGAAAAATACGAGAACCTGATCGTCGTAAAGACCTTTTCCAAATCACGCTCGCTGGCCGGTATGCGTATCGGATATGCGATTGCCGGTGCAGAACTGATTCGTTATCTGAATGACGTAAAATGCTCGTTCAACTCCTATACGATGAACCAGACGGCAATCCTGCTTGGAACAGCGGCCGCAGAAGACCACGCATACTTCGAAGAGACCCGCCGGAAGATCATCGCGACGCGCGAACAGGCGAAAAAAGAACTTGCTGCGCTGGGATTTTCCTTTGCGGATTCGCAGGCGAATTTCCTGTTCGCCACACATAAAAGCGTACCTGCCGAAGAACTGTTCACGGCGCTCAAAGAGCAGGGCATCTATGTGCGCTACTTTAAGAAGCCCCGGATTGACAATTACCTGCGCATCACGATAGGAACGGACGAGCAGATGGAGCGGCTGTACACGTTCTTGAAAGAATATTTAAGAAAATTGAACATGGTAACAATAATTTGACGAATAATAACGAACGTGAAAGAGGGATTGATGCGTATGGCATCCTACGAAAACTTCGCCCGCGTCTACGATTTATTCATGTCGGACACGCCGTATGACGACTGGTGCGATTACCTGCACGGTCTGCTTTTGAAATACGGTGCGGCAGACGGCCTTGTACTGGAGCTGGGCTGCGGGACCGGAGCGATGACACAGCGTCTGGCGCGGCTTGGCTATGATATGATCGGCGTGGACAATTCCATTGATATGCTGGAAATCGCCCGGGAAAAGCAGCTGGACTTTCAGAATGACCGTTCGGATGCGGATATTCTTTACCTTCTCCAGGATATGCGTGAGTTTGAACTGTACGGTACGGTGCGTGCCGTGGTGAGTATCTGCGATTCGATGAATTATATCACGGAAGAAGACGATCTGCTGCAGGTGTTCCGGCTGGTCAATAACTATCTGGATCCGGGAGGTGTTTTTATCTTCGACCTGAATACGGAGTATAAATATCAGAAGATACTGGCGGACAACGTCTTTGCGGAGAACCGCGAGGAAGGAAGCTTTATCTGGGAAAACTGGTATGAGGAAGAGACGGGGCTCAATGAGTACGATCTGACCCTTTATATAAAGAAGAATCTTCATAATGTGGTTCCGCAGGATATGGCCGATGCCCCACAGAATTCAGAAAATGCAGAAGCTGACGAAGGAAACGAAAATGCGGATGCAATGCGGCAGAGCAGAGACGAAAGCTACGAGCGGTACGAGGAAACGCATATCCAGCGGGCATGGCCGGTTGACCGCGTGTGCGGACTTCTTGAAAAAGCCGGCCTGCATCTGGAAGCGGTTTACGACGCGTTTACGGAAGATGCGCCGCAGCCGGAGAGCGAGCGGGTGTATTTCGTTGCGCGGGAAACCGGAAAGACAAGAACAATCGAGTAGGGAGACTTGTCCCCTACTCGCCGCGCGGGGCGCGTGCAGCTTTAGCTGCTAAATTCCTTACGCGCCCCTGCGCATAAAAAATCCTGTCGCAGCTGTGCGCATCAGGAGAAAACAGGAGACAATTTATGTCTCCTGTTTTGGCACTTCATAGGTCTCGTTGTAATTGAACTCACCGGAATCAATGTCCGTGATCACGCTGTCCTCCCAGAGAAACCGCAGGTACCGGTAGATTACCTCATGTGCACGCAGATAGTCCGTGGAACTCAGCAGATCATAGAGTTCTGTATATTCAATATCGTTTTCCTCACAGAGTTCATCCTCGGTTACAGACTCTTCGTCGATAAAAAAGTTCGCGATCAGCGTGGAAATGTTCTTGTCATAGGGAATCTCATTGATGGACATGACCATATAGCTGGAGTCCGTGTCTGTATAGGCGGCCTGAATGGTGTAATCGCTGTAGGCGTCAATGAATTCTGCTTTCCCGTCGCCGACCTGTACGCCGCTGAACGTAACGCCGTCTGTAATCTCGAACAGTTCGGCGGACGCGGCCTGCTGCTGCTCCTTTTTTTCACAGCCGGTCAGAAGCAGGGCGGCCATAAGCAGAAGTGAGAATCTTTTTTTTATAGTCATATAGGAAAAGTCCTTTTTTTATTCTTACTGTAACTGTTCAAGTGTATCATAATTACCATTTCTATCTAAAGTAGCACAATATCGATAAAGAATCCAGAATTTTTTATATTTTTTATTGCGAAAGATTTTTATAAGGAAAGAACTCCAGCAGCCGTGAGGATACAGAAGTATTTTGAGGGTTATGAAAAGAAAGTGAACAAAACCTTAAAATTCCGTAATCACGGTTGACATTTTCAGTGATTTGCTTTATCTTTCACTGTGGTTTAAAATTTCACAATATTTTACCCTGATTTTTACATAAATATTACCTGGGAGGTTGTTGCAGGTTGTCTGGTAAGAAAAAAGAGACAGAGAAGAGTCTGTCAGAAATAAAGAAAACGGAAAAACGTGTGAGGACGCGCAGCCCGAGAGTCAAGCGTGTGATCGCGGTGCTGAACCGCTACTCGCTTCTGTTCCATATGCTTCTGGCCTGCGGCGTCTGCTTTGCGATTGAGTGGATTTCGAGACATTCGTTTGTGGAAGCGTGTGAGTTCGCGGTGGACCGGAATCTGGTCTTTCTGTACAACTCGTTTCTGGTATGGGTGACGCTGACACTCGTATACATAGTGAAGCGCCGGATGGCGGCGCGGATGCTGATCTGTGCGTTCTGGCTTTTTTTAGGGACAATCAATGGCTGCATTCTGGCAAAACGGGTGTCGCCGTTTGGCTGGACGGATCTGAAGATGGTGGGCGATCTGTTTACCATGCAGAGCAGTTATTTTACAGATCAGGAAGCCGCGATGGTGATCGCCGTGGTTGCCGCTGTGTGTGTGCTGCTGGTGATCCTGTGGGTGAAAGGACCGAAGTTTCAGGGAAAGACACACCGCATCGCGGGCGTATGTCTGGTACTTCTGGTGGTCATGATGGTGCCGCGGGTGACGGATGCCGCGAAGAGCAGCAATGTCCTTGCGTCTTACTTTGAGAATCTGGCGCAGGGATATAAGGATTATGGTTTTGTCTACAGCTTCACTTCCAGTGCTTTGAATCAGGGCATGAGTACGCCGGACGGATATTCCGAGGAAGCGGTGCAGGCAGTGCTTGATATTATGGGAGCGGGCCAGGATGAGACGGCAGACAGTGAAGAGAATGTGAGCGCAAAAGAGACGGCGGACAGTACGGACGTGGCTGCAGGCGAAAGCGCATCGCTGGTGTGTGTTGCTGCGACAAAAACGTTGTCCTCAGAGGAGGATGCGGTTTCAGATAATACAGAGATATCAGAAGATACAGACGAATCAGAAACATCTGATGAGACCGGGATTTCAGAAACGGTGACAGCGACAGCTTCGGTGGATTTGGATAACCCGAACATCATTGTCATTCTTCTGGAATCTTTTATTAATCCGGATATGCTGAATTTTCTCACAACCAGCGAGGAAGCGGTGCCGAATTTTGAATATCTGTTTGAAAACTATACCTCCGGCTATGTGGAGGTACCGGTGGTCGGCGCGGGTACGGCCAACACGGAGTTTGAGATCCTGACCGGGATGGGGATGCAGTTTTTTGGCCTCGGCGAATATCCGTATAAGACGATTTTAAAGGAGACGAACTGCGAGAGCATTGCCTCCGATCTTGCCACGCTTGGCTATGGCACGCATGTCGTGCACAATAACGGCGGCAATTTTTACAGCCGCGCGAACGCGTTTTCCCAGATGGGGTTTGACACGTTCACCAGCAAGGAGCTGATGGACATCCGCGAATACACGCCGCTTGGGACCTGGCCGACCGACCACATTCTGGTCGGAGAAGTGGAAAAGTCTCTGGATTACACGCCGGATCAGGAGGATTTTGTTTATGTGATCACAGTGGGCAGCCATGGAGATTATCCGCAGTATGAAGTGCTGGAGGATCCGGAGATTACGATTTCCGGCGTCGAGGACGAGGGGATGGCGTATGCCTGGGAATATTATGTGAATATGCTGCATGAGGTCGATGAATTTATAGGCGAGCTGATAGAGATGCTTGAGGAGCGCGGCGAGCCGACTTATGTCGTGATGTTCGGCGATCACCTGCCGACGATGGATCTGACGGAGGAGGATATGTCGACCGGGAGCCTGTTCCTGACTCCGTACGCGACCTGGAACAATATAGGTCTGGAGAAAAATGACAGCGACATGACGTCCTACCAGCTGCTGGCGGATACGTTGGAGGAGCTGGGACTTGGCGGCGTCGGCACGATGTTTACCTTCCATCAGAACCGGGATGCGTATGATTCGGAAGAAGAATATATTGACGCCATGGAGCTTTTGCAGTACGATATCCTCTATGGAGAGCATTATGTCTATGACGGGGAGAATCCTTATCCGGCCACGGATCTCGTCATGGGCACGGAGGAAGTGGTCATCGATCAGATCCTTGATATCGGTGAGTATTACTATCTGATCGGAGAGAACTTCACCAAATGGAGTAAGGTGTACGTGAACGACGAAAAGATCAGTACGACCTATTATACTTCCCGGATGCTGCGGATCAAAAAGAGCAAGGTGCCGGAAGGGACGAATACGATCGTGGTCAATCAGGTCGGATCGTCGAGTACGATCTTCCGCAGCTCAAACACGGTGGAACTTGTGGTGAGTGAGGAGGAGACGAACGCCTCGACAGAGTAAAGATGCTAAGGAATTCTGTGATGAGCAGAGCAGGAACGAAAGATTTGGCGGGACAGAAATAAGAAGTTTTTTGTCTGGCAGGGAGAATGTTGGCAAAGGAAAGATACAAAGGTACGGGTGCATATGGCCGGCGCGGTGTCGCCGGCCTGTTCTGAATTATGGCTCTGTGAATGTATAGAGCCGGTTTTCATACAAAGTAATGGTGCAGGCAACTATATTCAGGACAGTTGCGGATGGAGAACAGAAAGCATGCTGAAGGTTTTTTTAGTGGAAGATGAGACGATTATCCGCGAGGGGCTGCGCGACATCATCCCCTGGCAGCAGTACGGTTACACGCTGGTGGGCGATGCGGGCGATGGGGAAGAAGCACTTCCCATGATCCGCCAGACACGGCCGGACGTGCTGATCACGGATATTAAAATGCCGTTTATGGACGGGCTGGCCTTAAGCAACCTGGTCAGCAGAGAGTTCCCGAATACCAAGATCATTATCGTCAGCGGCTATGATGATTTTGAATACGCGAGGCAGGCCATCCGCATCGGTGTGGAACAGTATCTGCTGAAGCCGATCACCAAGGCGATGCTGATAAAGACTCTGAACGAAGTGTCCGAGAAGATCAACAGCGAGCGGGAGCAGGAGAATTATCTGGAACAGTTCCACAGCGAAATGCAGGAGT
Source organism: Lachnospiraceae bacterium (assembly GCA_021199235.1). GTDB lineage: Bacteria > Bacillota > Clostridia > Lachnospirales > Lachnospiraceae > Choladousia. The sequence goes on from JAJQIL010000098.1 coordinate 15,252, forward strand.
ATGAGCAGTTTTCCAGAAGACGCTTTTTTGAAGAGCTTGTGACCGGGCAGCTTTCTGTGGGAGAGATTTATGAAAAAGCGGAGCAGCTGGGGATCGCCATTCAGGCACAGAACTATAAGCTCCTGATGTACAGCATTCTGGTCCGGAACACCCGGACGAACGACGATGAGGCCAACGAAGCACAGCAGGAAGCCCACGAGGGGCTGACTCACTTTTTCCAGATGTATCCGGAATATCTGGTGTTTCGCTGGAATGTCCAGACCTATGCGGTGCTGATCAAGGCCGGACCGGCTCAGATGGAGGAACTGACAGCCAGATGCCTGGATACGATCCGGATGCATGTCCTGCCGATTGAGAATCAGGTCGAATGGCATGTGGCAATCGGGGAGGAGACCTCAAGGCTCTCCGCGCTTCCGGCCTGTTTTGATGAAGTCAGCCGGATCTATTCTTACCGCCATCTGCTGGGAGACTGCCATGTGCTGACGAAAGAGAATACCTGTGCTCTGATGGAAACAGAAGAAGAGGGCAGCCTCAAAAATGTTGACATGACCCGCCTCGATCAGTCAATCCTGCGGGGCTTTCTGGAAAACGGTTCACCGGAAGAGATCGACAATTTTGCGGACGAATATATCGGCGGCCTGCATGGCGCGGCTACATCGCGGCTGTTCTGCCAGTATCTGATGCTGAATGTCCGTTTCACCGCGATCGCATATCTGGAGTCGCTGGGGTATGACCAGAAGGACTTTATCGATGACTTTCCTGCCGCGCAGCTTACAGGCAGAAGTCTGGACGCAGAAGAACTGCGGGACTATGTCCGCGCCATTCTGACCTGCGTATTTGAACTGAAGGAAAAGGAATCCAAAAGCCAGAGCAAGACTGTGATCCGCAAGGCACTGGAGTACATTGATCATAATTTTACGAATGAAACGATTTCTCTGAAGGAGGTTGCCGGTCAGGTGAATGTCAGCGCGAACTATTTCAGCGCGGTATTCAGCCAGGAAATGCGGCAGACCTTTGTGGAATACCTGACCCAGAAGCGCATGGAATACGCGAAAGAGCTGCTGCGGGACTCTGGACTGCGTTCGGCAGAGGTAGCTGCGAAGGTGGGATATAAGGATCCGCATTATTTCAGCTTTGTATTCCGCAAAACGCAGGGGTGTACGCCGCGGGATTACCGGGCAAGACATGCGAAGACGCATTGAAACGGGTCGGTACTTCGCATTTATATCAATCGGATGACGTTCATGAATGGTCGGAACAAAGATACAAGGGAGGCACATCAGTATGAAAAGAGCACGCTCTGCCGCGAAGCCGGTATCATTGAATCAGCGGATGCGCACGCTCCTTATGGCCTTTTTTATCCCCATACTGGTGATGATGTGCGTGATGCTTGCCGTGATGGTCAGCTATGTCAGCCAGTACACCTCCATTTTGCATAATGTCACCACAGCTTCCGAGTTCAATCAGGATTTCAAAGGGAACATCGATCTGAAAATGTATTATTACGTCGTCGGCAGCCATTATTCGGACGGCCTGCCGATCGAGGAAGTGGAAGCTGCGCAGGAGCTGGCACGGGGACTTCTTGAGACGACGACGCAGGAAGAGAGCTATAAAGCGATCAGCGGTGTGCTGCAGCTGTGTGAGAATCTGGAAGAGAAGATTTACCTGATCGAGGCGACGGACAATTATGATGACCGGCAGACACAGCTGGAGAACAATATTTATGTCCTGACGGAGCTGATCCAGGAATATATGTATACTTATCTCTACCACGAAGCGTCTCTTCTGGATACACTGCAGACCGGGATGGTGAGGCATCTGTGGCTGGAGATCGGACTGGTCGTTGCGGCGGCGATGCTTCTTCTGATCGTGGTATTGCGGCGTTCTCTGCGCTTCGCCCATTCCATCACACAGCCGATCAGCGACCTTTGCGCCCGTGTGCGCTCCATCGGCGACGGTGACCTGACCGTGCGGACTCCGATACAGGCGCAGGAATACGAGATCCAGACCTTAAGCGACGGATTTGAAGATATGGTCGGTCGTCTGGATCAGCAGATCGAACAGAACCGGCAGGAGCAGGTGCGGCTGCGCAGCGCTGAGCTGGCTCTTTTGCAGGCGCAGATCAACCCGCATTTCTTATATAATACCCTTGACGCCATCGTCTGGCTGATCGAGATGGAAAAAAACGACCAGGCCGTGGAGATGGTGACCAGCCTGTCCTCCTTTTTTCGCTCCTCCTTAAGCAACGGGCAGGATGTCATCACACTGCGTGAGGAAGAGCAGCATGCGCGCAGCTATCTGGAAATTCAGCATGTGCGTTACAAGGATATTCTGGAATATGAGATCGACATCGCGCCGGAGCTGGCAATGTATCGGATCCCTAAGCTGACGCTGCAGCCGCTGGTAGAAAACGCGCTTTATCACGGAATCAAGCTGAAGCGCGGGCAGGGGCAGATCCGCGTGACGGGACGGATGGAAGCACTGGATTCCAGGGGCAATCCGGCAGTTACCCCGGAACAGATGGAGGAAGCACTGCAGAATAATCCGTCCGCGGCAGTAATCATACTGACAGTGGAAGATAACGGAGCGGGCATGGACGAAGAACGTCTGAAACAGCTGCGCGCCATGCTGAATCATGACACAAGCGTCGGCTTTGGTATGTCGACCGTGCAGGAGCGGCTGCAGCTGATGTTTGGGACGGAATATGGGCTGGCGATAGAAAGCAGAGCGGGAGAGGGAACATGCGTGACCGTGCGCATTCCTCCGCAGGAAAACTAAATTGATGCTGGGAAAAAGATTGACTGCGAATGTTATTGACTTTATGAAATATAGGATATATACTATACCCATGCAAGCCAGGGCACTCAAAGAAGGGGGTCAACATTTTGCCGGTGATTTCAAGATTTCATGGAATTGTTATCAAAATGTACTTAAGAAAAAAAAGAACATAATCCGCCGCATATTCATGCTATTTGTGGAGATTGTGTTGGTATGTTTTCGCTTCCGGATGGGATGATGTTTGAAGGAGATCTTGAAAACAAAGAACAGAAAGCAGTGAAAAGATTTATTGATACATATGGTACGGAATTGCTTTCCATGTGGGAGACACAGCAATTTGAGTATCTTAATCCAATCGAATAACGAGAGGTGATGTATTATGACGCACAGGATAAAAAATGTCAGGACAAAAAATCCATTTACCATAGAAGCTTTGTTTTTTGACGGAACAGTGAAAGAATATAATGTAGCGACATTGTTTCCCATATATCCCCAGATGAAAAAGCTGGAGGATCAGAGCTTATTTCGTTCCGTGCAGATAGATGTGGGCGGATATGGTATTTCGTGGAACGACTCTTTGGATTTGGAAGCAGAGACCATATGGGAAGATGGTGTAGAAACCGGAAAATCTTTGACAGATCCTATATCGGAGTTGGCTTTTGAACTGACAGTGGAGCGGGAAAAGGCGGGATTGACACAGAAACAGCTGGCAGAGCGCGCTGGGATGTATCAGGCGGAAATCAGTAAGCTGGAACGTGGATTGAGCAATCCATCTGTGGAGACTCTTCAACGGCTGGCCGAATGCATGGGGCTGACTTTACAGATCCGTTTTCAAAAAGTTGCACGGGTTAAGTGAGTTTACTCCATGAAAATTGTGGAAAACATGATGGATAAAAGAAAGAGAGCTTTTCAATGATTCCCACCGAAAGCACGAATAAAAACAGAATCAAAAACAGAATCCGAACCGCAGCAGGGCTTGCCATACTATCAATATCGGTGTTTCTTTCGGGATGCGGAAGCAGCACCATGGTGCAGACAGAGACGGAGGCTGCGGATGGCCTGATCTCAGTCGCCTTCTCAGAGGTTGGCGCAGAATCTGACTGGCGTGTGGCGAACTCGGAATCCATGCGCACGACCTTTACCACGGAAAACGGCTATGAATTTTACTTTGAGGATGCCAAGGGAAAGCAGGAGAACCAGATCACGACTCTGCGCAACTACATTCTGCAGGGCGTGGATTACATTGTACTGGATCCCGTGATCGAGACCGGATGGGACGAGGTTCTGAAGGAAGCAAAGGATGCGGGTATTCCGGTCATTGTTGTAGACAGGATGATCGATGTGGAGGACGAAGATCTGTATACGGCCTGGGTCGGCTCGGATTTCCAGAAAGAAGGCGAGACGGCTATGGAATGGCTGGAAGGCTATCTGGAAGAACAGGGGCGTGCCGATGACGAGATAAAGATTTTGCATGTAGTGGGAACGCTGGGCGCGACTTCCCAGATTGGACGGACCGCAGGACTTGAGGATGGAGTTGCGGCGCATGAAAACTGGGAAATCATCGCGCAGGTACAGGGCGAGTATACCCAGGCGAAGACATATGAGGTGGTTTCAGAGCTCCTTAAGGAGACACAGGACATTGACGTGATCTACTGTGAAAATGATAATTCCGCACTTGGAGCAATTCAGGCACTGGACGAGGCCGGAATCAGCTATGGGGCGGACGGGGATGTGATTATCATTTCGTTTGACGCGACTGCTGTTGGCCTAACGGCCTGCATGGAGGGAAGCATCAATCTGGATGTGGAATGCAATCCGCTGCATGGACCTCTGGTGGAGGAAATCATCCTGCAGCTTGAGGCGGGCGAGACTCCGGAAAAGCTGGCTTATGTGGAAGAAACATATTTTACCCCGGATATGCTTACGGAAGAACTGATCGAGTCGCGGGGATATTGATAATGGAAATGATTTCTTCGTTTTCCCTGTAACCGGAAACAGGATCTTAATTTACCCTTTCAGTGCTTTCTCCCGGCAGCAGTGTCCATGGGCAGGATACGGAAGAGACTGTTTTACCGGTAAGTCTGTTCAGAAGCAGCTCTGCCGCAATATGCCATGGATCCTGGCTCGAACGGAAAACGCTGGTGATGCGGTCTGAAGGTCTGGTCTCCCTGGCAGAGGCAAAAGCGGCCACAGAGAAACGCTGCGGGACCGGCATTCCGAGACGCTGCAGTTCCCGGATCAGCGCTGTTGCTATTGTGTCATCCTGACAGACAGCTGCGGTGCACCCGGTGAGTTGTATGCGGATAAAGGAGAGCAGTACTCTGGAATCGGGCATCCGTACGTTGAGAGGGTCGTACCACAGGAAATCCCGGTCATCGAAAGCGAGCCCGTTTTCGCAGAGCGCGTGCAGCACTCCGGCATAGCGGGCCGGACCGCTGTGATCGTCGAGACGAAAGATCCCGGCAATTTTTTTATGCCCCAGTTCAGTCAGGTGGCGGGTCAGCAGCTCGCCGCCCCCGAAATCATCGGAGGATACCTGAAGCACGGAATTTTTGCTGAATGAATTCTGTGTGCGCATGTTATGACTGCTATCTGACTGGCCCTGCGTCGGGAAATCGGATTTATTGTCACTTCGCAGTTCGGGATATGTTTCACCGAGAAATACAACGATAGTGCCGCGCGAGAGCAATTCCTGATAGAGTGAAATATTCGGGTTCGGAAACGCAGTGCGCACACCACGCACGAGTATCCCGCGGACGGGTTTGTCCAACAGATTTTGCAGGATCTCCCGCTCTCTGAATGTATGATTCTCCGTGCTGTAGATTGCCGTGGTGTACCCGGCTTCATTCAGGACAGCTTCAGTCTCACCAATATGATAATGGGAAAGGTATTCGGCAACGTCCGGTACAAGCAGGGCGATTTCACGGGAGGATAGTGCGCTCGGAAACAGTCCCGGCGCAATATATGTACCGCTGCCCTGCCGCTTTTCAATCCATCCTCCCTTATGCAGGAGGGAGAGTGCCTGCCGCACGGTCTGGCGGCTGACGCCATAGGCGCGCATAAGTTCCGCTTCGGTCGGAAGCTTTTGATTTCCAAGCGGACCCCTGCGGATGATTTCTTTTTTCAGCGATTCAGCAAGAGCCTTGTATTTGATTTCCATGATTGTTCTCCGGTTCGTTTTTATATTGGAATGCAGGTGCTCCGTTCCTGACCTTTGATTTCCAGTATCATTATATAGCCAGAATCCCGGAAAAAAGTCAAGTTTTATACGATGCGAAGAGATATTTCCGGATAAGTAAATTTTTTATCTGTCCGGATTTGCGTGATGTCTCCCAAATAATGCATTTTAGAAAAATTTACCACACCGAAACAGCCGGATTTGTCTCAAAGTGTTCGTGGAAAAGCAAAAGAAAATCAACTCCTTTTTCTGCCAGACAAATAATTTCCTCCTTTTTTAGAAACCGGAAAAGGAATCAGGATTAAATTGTATTGAATTTATAAGAAAATCAAAATAATTTGTATTGTTTGAAAAGCTGAAACTGTATAAAAAGATAAAAATACGGTTGACTTTTATTTCATATTTGTTAAAATTACAGACAGAAACAACGAAACGCGGCTGTGCGAAATGATCGGAGATTGTTCGCAGCCGCAGAGCACATTTAAAGAAAGCGAGGAATTATTTATTATGAAACGTAAACTTATGGCAGTTCTTTGTGTATCCGCTATGACGATGGGCCTGATGAGCGGCGCAACGATCGCATCCGCAGAGGAAGACGTGATCACCGTTGGTATCATCAACAACGACCCGAACGAGTCCGGTTATCGTACCGCGAACGTTGCAGACTTCGAGAAAGTTTTCGGCGAGGACAATGAGAACGGATATGAGACCTCTTTCTTCTACAGCCTTGAGAATGAAGAGCAGATCCAGGCAGCAGAGGGCTTCATCACGGATGAGGTTGACTACCTTCTGATTTCCGCAGCAGACACCACTGGCTGGGACGACGTTCTGGAGTCCGCGCAGGAGATGGGCATCACCGTTATCCTGTTCGACCGTATGCTGGATGCAGACGAAGAGCTTTACGCAGCAGCTGTTGTATCCGATATGTCCGAAGAGGGCGTGACCGCAGTGAACTGGATGACCGAGCAGGGCCTTGATGAGTACAATATCATTCACATTCAGGGTGTTATGGGTTCCGACGCACAGATCGGTCGTACCACCGCTCTTGACGAGGCAGTAGAAGCGAATGATACATGGAACTATGTAGTACAGCAGTCCGCTGACTGGAGTGCAGAGACCGCTCAGGAGATTGTTCAGTCCGTTATCGACGCTGGCGATTCTTTCAACGTAATCTATGCAGAGAACGATGATATGGCGAAGGGCGCTGTTGCAGCTCTTGACGCAGCTGGTATCACACATGGTGTTGACGGCGACGTGATCGTTATGGGCTTTGACTGCAACCAGTGGGCTCTGGAAGAGCTGCTTGCAGGCAACTGGAACTATGATGGACAGTGCAACCCGTTCCAGGCAGATACGATCAACGAGATCATCCAGCAGCTTGAGGCTGGTGAAGAGCTCGAAGAGAAGGTTATCTACTCTGTAGAGGTTGGCTTCGACGCTACGACCATCACACAGGAAGACGTAGACAACTACGGCATCTAATTATAAAGGGTCAAAATAATATCGCAACAGAAATACGCGCGGTGCAGCGGGCCTGCACCGCGTTTTCTTAAGAAAGAGGTGATACACGGGTGAAAGAAAACGCTGTACTGGAAATGAAAAACATTACCAAAAGCTTCCCCGGTGTGCTCGCCCTGCAGAATGTGGATTTTACGCTCTGCGAGGGTGAGATTCATGCGTTGATGGGAGAGAACGGAGCCGGAAAATCGACTCTGATCAAGGTGCTGACCGGCGTTTATAACAAAGACGGCGGCGATGTCTATCTGAAGGGCAAAGATGGCGCTGTATCTATTCGTTCCCCGCAGGACGCGCAGGATCTGGGAATCAGCACGGTATATCAGGAAATCACGCTCTGCCCCAATCTGACAGTTGCAGAAAATATGTACATTGGCAGAGAAAAGGGCTGGAGACAGAACTGGAAAAAGATGAATGCGGATACGAACCGCATTCTGGAATCTCTGGGAATTCCGGCCAAAGCAACGCAGCAGCTTTCCAGCTGTTCGATAGCGATCCAACAGATGGTGGCGATCGCCCGTGCGGTTGACATGGACTGCAAGGTGCTGATCCTGGATGAGCCGACATCCTCTCTGGATGAGCAGGAAGTAGAGAAGCTGTTTGGCCTGATGCGCGATCTGAAAGCGAAGGGCGTGGGAATTATTTTCGTTACGCATTTTCTGGATCAGGTTTATGAGGTCTGCGATAAGATTACGGTCTTACGAGACGGCAAGCTGGTCGGAGAGTATGTGATTGAGGATCTTCCGCGTGTAGAACTTGTTTCCAAAATGCTTGGCAAGGATCTGGACGACATGGCCGAGATCAAGGGCGAGGGACAGGAGTACACAGGCGAAGGCGCCGGCACCGTATTTTATGAGGCGGAAGGCCTGCAGAGCAATGCGGGAATCCAGCCGTTTGATTTTTATATCAAGAAGGGCGAAGTCAACGGCTTTACCGGACTGCTGGGCTCCGGCCGAAGTGAGTGCGTGCGCGCAATATTCGGTGCAGATCATGTGACCAATGGCAAGGTGAAGATCAAGGGCAAGGATGTGAAGATCACCAATCCGCTGGAAGCCATGAAGAATGGCATTGCATATCTGCCGGAAGACCGTAAGGGCGACGGCATCATCGGCGATCTTTCTGTGCGCGAGAATCTAATCCTTGCGGCACAGGTGCTGCGCGGGTTCTGCAGACCATTTTCCAGAGCGGAGGCAGAGAAAGCTGCGGATGAATATATCAGGCTGCTTGAGATCAAGACGGCGTCGCAGGATACGCCGATCAAATCGCTGTCCGGCGGCAACCAGCAGAAAGTGATCGTGGCGCGCTGGCTGTTCGCCCATCCGGAATACCTGATCCTGGATGAGCCGACACGAGGCATAGATATCGGCACCAAGACAGAGATTCAGAAGCTGGTGCTGAAGCTTGCGTCGGAGGGCATGAGCATCACGTTTATTTCCTCGGAGACGGACGAGATGCTGCGTACATGTTCACGGCTTGTTGTCATGCGCGACCGGAAAATGGTTGGCGAGCTGACAGGCGATGATCTGAATCAGAACAAGATTATGAGTACGATTGCGGGAGGTGACGAGGCATAATGGCAAAGAATACTGCTGCAAAAAAACAAAACCCCTTAAGCAGCCTTCTGCACTCACAGATGATGATTCCGCTGGTTGCTCTGGCGCTGCTTCTGGTATTTAACCTTATTATGGACCCGACATTTTTCCGGATTACACTGGGTACAAACAGTGACGGCAATCCGGTGCTTTCCGGCAACCTGATCTCCGCGCTGAACAATGGTTCAGAGCTGGCTATTCTGGCAATCGGTATGACGCTGGTGACAGCGGCCTCCGGCGGACAGGATATTTCCGTAGGCGCGACGATCGCTATCAGCGGCAGTGCGATGCTGCGCGTTCTCTGCGGTACGGAATCCAGTCCGTCTTCGCTTGCGGCGCCGATCATTCTCGGCTTCCTCGTGGCGGTCCTGGCAGGTATGCTCTGCGGCGCATTTAACGGCATTCTGGTAGCGACATTCCGTATTCAGCCGATGATCGCGACTCTGATCCTTTATACGGCGGGACGTTCGATCGCGGCCTGGATCAACAACAACCAGCTTCCAATCGTGCCGGGAAAAGCATTTACATACTTTGGAGGATTCATTCCGGGCATTCCGATGCCCACACCGTTTTTGATTGCGGTGCTGTGCATTATTGTGATCGCGCTGGTGATGAAGTTCACGAACCTGGGTCTTTATATCCAGTCCGTTGGCATCAATGAGAACGCGGCAAAGCTGAATGGCTTAAAGCCGGCGTTTATCAAGATACTCTCTTTCGTGATCCTGGGCGTATGCGTTGCGGTCGCAGCTTTGATCAAGTGCAGCCGGACTTCGACGATCAACTACTCTGTTGTAGCACAGAATATCGAAATGGACGCGATCCTCGCGGTAGCGCTGGGCGGCAATAATCTGGGCGGCGGTAAATTCAATATCTGGGCTTCTGTTGTGGCGGCCTATGTCATCCAGCTTCTGACGACGACCCTTTACAAGTTCAAGGTATCTTCGGATGCCCTTCCGGCGTACAAGGCAGTCGTCGTAATCCTGCTGATCGTATTCAGCTCTCCTGTTGTAAAGGAAAAACTTTCCCAGATCAGCAAACGCAGGAAAGCGGCAGCAAAGGAGGTGGGCTGATATGAATAAGAAAAAACGAACATTATCGGACGCGAACCTTCTGCTTTTAATCACGATCGTTGTATTTGTAGTGATGTATGCCTGCGCGGTGATCTTTTTAGGCGGCGGCTTCCGGAAAGCGCAGATGTTCTTCAACATTCTGGACGCGAACGCCGGTCTGGTGATTACAGCCTGCGGCATGAGCCTTGTTATGATCACGCAGGGGATTGATATCTCCATCGGCGGCGTAGTGCGCCTGATCTGTATGAGCTGTGCGGTCAATCTGGAGCTGCAGAACGGCACTCCGTTTACCGCGTTCCTGATCGCGATGGGCATCGGCCTTGCGTTCGGTGTTGTGCAGGGCTTTCTGGTGGCGTATCTGGAGATCCAGCCGTTCATCGTTTCTCTGGCGGGCATGTATTTCGCCAAGGGCCTGACGACGATCATCCATACAAACCCGATCAGCGTGACGAACGAGGCGTTCAAGGCCTTAAGCAAGATCGAGTTCATCCTTCCGGGGCTGGGCTATTACAACAAAAAAGGAACTTATATCAATACCACGATTGAGCTGGGTTCTGTGCTGGCGATCATCGTGGTCATCCTGATGTTCCTGATGCTCCGCTATACAAAATTCGGCCGCAATTTCTATGCGGTCGGCGGCAATAAGCAGAGCGCCCTCATGCTCGGCATCAACGTGAAGCGCACGAAATTCATGTCACATCTCATCTGCAGCCTGCTGGCCGGATTTGGCGGATTTGTCTACTTTATGCACATCGGCAGCGCGGCGACATCGAACGCGAACGGCATGGAGATGAACGCCATCGCCTCCTCGATCATCGGAGGAACGCTGCTGACCGGCGGCGTGGGGAATGTCATAGGTACTTTCTTTGGCGTGCTCTCTCTGAATACGATCCAGAACATCGTATCCTCGATCGGGCTGGACGACGCATGGTGGACCGGCATCACGATCGCAGCGATGCTATGTCTGTTCCTGATCATACAGAGTGTGGTCATGAGCCGGACGAAGAAGAAATAGAAATGATAAAATAATGACTGGAAAATCCCGCCGACGGCGGGATTTTCCGTCTGCAGAATTTCGGCACATTTCGACAATCTTTTTTCCGCAAAACGCAGTCAGTCCTATCGTTTTACACAACATTTACTTTTCTCTTACATTTCTTTTGCAAAAGCTTTTCACTTGTGGTATGGTATATCTGTAAAAAATTCGTCTGCGAACCGTATTTCCGGCGGGCGGATCAGAATATTGTTTCAGAAAACGGAGGACCGCGTTTTGCCATGAGACGCGCGGTGTCAGTATAAAAGAGTTACCGTTTACGATGCACACAAGGAGGAGGGGGACAAAGGCGTCTCCCTGAAAAAGACAGATGGGTATAGGTAATATCATTTCATTGTTCGGAAGCCTGGGAATGTTCCTGTTTGGTATGAAATACATGGGAGATGCTCTGGAGCTTGCGGCAGGTCCGAAGATGAAAGACCTTTTGGAGACACTGACCCGCAACCGGGTGATGGGTTTCCTGTTAGGAGCACTTGTTACGATCGTCATTCAGTCGTCATCCGCCACGACCGTGATGGTCATGGGCTTTATCAACGCCGGTATCATGGATCTGGCACAGGCGACCGGCGTAATCTTCGGCGCGAATATTGGTACTACCATTACCAGTGTCCTCATCGCGCTGGATGTATCTGGCATCGCTCCGGTCTGTATCTGCGTCGGTGCGGTACTGATGCTTTACACGAAAAAGAAGCGCACCGGCTACATAGGACAGGTTATCTTAGGCTTCGGTCTACTGTTTCAGGGACTTCATTCGATGAGCACCGCGATGTCTCCCCTGAAAGATTCTCCTGTTTTTCTGAACTTCATTACACAGGCGACGAATCCGGCGCTTGGATTTATTATCGGTGTCATACTTTGTGCGGTCATTCAGAGTTCGTCGGCTGCGGTCGGCGTCGTGCAGGCGCTCACGCTGCAGGGGCTGATGCCTCTCCATTTTGCTGCGTTTATCATCTGCGGTATCAACGTCGGTTCTTCAACACCGCCGATTCTTTCCACGTTCAATGCGAGGAACAACGCAAAGAGGGCGGCGCTGATTTATCTGATCTTTAACGTGGTCGGCGCGATCATCTTTATGCCGCTCACGATCCTTACCCCAATCACACAGATCATCGAAAAACTGGTGCCGAGCGCAATGTTCCAGATTTCTGTGTACCACATCCTGTTTAAGGTGGTGACCGGACTGATCCTTCTGCCGCTGACGAATGTGGTTGTGACCTGGACCTACCGTATCATTCCGAAGCAGGCGCATGAGAACGCGTTTCGTCTGGAATACATTGATAAAAACATGCAGGTGGCGTCTCCGGCCGTTGTGACACTGCAGGTAGGCCGTGAAGTCGAGCGGATGGGCAGACTCGTCCGGGAAAATCTGGAGCGGGCGGAGACCATTGTCCAGACTCAGAGTATGGCGGGCGTACAGCAGCTGCGCGACACGGAGGATGTGATCGATTATCTGGCATCCGAGATTACCGAATATCTGACGACGATCAATGCCGCTGAGATGCCTGCAAGTGTTTCCCGCTATATGACCTGTGCGTTTAACGCAGTAAATGATCTGGAACGTATCGGCGACCACGCGGTCGTGATCTCCGGTCAGAATGAGACCAGCCTGGAGGCCGGGGAGCCGTATTCAGATGAGGCTAAAACGGATCTTCTGGAAATCTTCAATCTGGATCTGCAGCTTTTCGACACGACGATGGAACTGTTCAGCAGGCACAGCTTTACCCCGGAGGCCTGGGTAGATATACGCAAGAGGGAGCATCGGATCACGAAGAAAGCCTCCAAGGCGCAGGCAAGACATATGGAACGCCTGAAAGACGGGCAGTGTTCGTTTGAGAAGGGCCTGACCTTTGTCGAGATTCTGGACAGCTTTGTGCGTATCGCGAATCATTCCGTCAATATCGCGGAAGAGAGCGGCTCCGAGATGCTGAGTGGGATGTTAAAGACAGAGAACAGCTGAAGCGGATTTTCTTCTTGACAATCAATTTTAATACGAGTATCATAACTGTATATTTCAATTTAACAGAGAATAATGTTTGGCGCAGGTGCCCCACAAGGGGTATCTGCGCTTTTCTATGCGCAGAGCCGGGCAAGGTGTTTTGCGGCTAAAGCCGCACCCGGCTTACGCGTACGAGCAAGGGCTTACTCGCCCTGCCCGATTCTATATGCGCGGGGGGAACCATGGGAGAGCAGAACAGCGATGTGCTTTTGGAAGTAAAGAATCTGGCCATTTCTTTTTTTAATAAGACCGGTGAAATCCAGGCAGTGCGCGGCATCAGCTATACGCTTCGGCGGGGCGAGGTGCTGGGGATTGTCGGGGAGTCGGGCAGCGGGAAATCGGTGTCGAGTCACGCAATCCTGCGTCTGACGCCGGACACCGGGCTGGTGAAAAGCGGAGAGATCCTTTTTGACGGCAGAGATATTCTGAAAATGGAGAAAAAAGAGCTGCAGGAGCTTCGGGGGAATCGGATCGCCATGATCTTTCAGGACCCCATGACGAGCCTTGATCCGCTTTTTACAGTGGAATATCAGCTGAATGAATCCTTAAAAAAGCATACCGATATGGACGCTGCCGCCCGCAGGGCGCGGATGCTGGAGCTTCTGGAAATGGTGGGGATCAACCAGCCTGAGAGGCGCCTGAAGCAGTATCCCTATGAATTTTCCGGCGGCATGCGTCAGCGTGTGATGATCGCCATGGCGCTGTCCTGCAATCCGGATCTGCTGATTGCGGATGAGCCGACCACGGCGCTCGATGTGACCATTCAGGCGCAGATCATCGATCTGATCAAAGAATTGAAGGATAAGCTGGGGATGGCCGTCATTTTCATTACGCATGATCTGGGCGTGGTATCGGATATCTGCGATAAGATCGTGGTCATGTATGCCGGAAAGATCATCGAGGAAGGGATGAGCCGCCAGATCTTTTATGACAACAGGCATCCATACACCCGAGGGCTGCTGGAATCAGTACCGGATATTGAGAGTGATGTCAGTGAAAAACTGAAGCCGATCAAAGGAAATCCACCGGACATGAGCGGGGTAAAGCCGGGATGCGCGTTCGCACCCCGATGCAGCGACGCGATGCGGATCTGTATCAAAGAGGACGCGCCTCTGTTTGAGATTGACGATACGCACTGCGCGGCATGCTGGAAGATGGTGCGCGATGCAAAGGCGTGAAGGATCGGCGACAGACATAAGAGCGTATGACGGCCGTGTAAGGATTCGCGGCGGCAGAAAGGGACAGTACATTGGGAGAGTTGCAGGAAAACAGGCCGGAGAGCAATGATATTTTGCTGGAGGTCCGGCATTTAAAAAAATATTTCCCCGTGCGCACCGGCTTTGTGAAGAAGACGGATCTGAAGGCTGTGGATGACGTCAGTTTTTTCATCCGCAGAGGCGAGACGCTGGGAATCGTGGGGGAGAGCGGCTGCGGCAAGACGACGCTTGGCCGCGCAGTGCTGCGGCTCGAGGAGCCGACCTCCGGGGATATTATTTACGATAATGAGTCCATTATGGGCAGGAATATGCGGGAATACCGCAGCAGGATGCAGATCGTTTTTCAGGATCCCTATGCTTCTCTGGATCCGCGTAAGACCGTGTCGGACATCATCGGCGAGGCGATGGATATTCAGAAGCTGTACAGCACGAAGGAAGAGCGGCGGGAGAAGATTCTGAGCCTGATGAGTCTGGTAGGCTTAAACAGTCAGTTTTATAACCGTTTCCCGCATGAGTTTTCCGGCGGACAGCGGCAGCGGATCGGGATTGCCCGTGCGCTGGCGGTCAATCCCGGTTTTATCGTCTGTGATGAGCCGGTGTCGGCGCTGGATGTCTCCATCCAGGCGCAGATCGTGAATATGCTGGAGGAGCTTCAGGAGACAAGAGGGCTGACGTATCTGTTTATCGCGCACGACCTGGCGATCGTGAAGCATATCAGCCAGCGCATCGGCGTGATGTATCTGGGACATCTGGTGGAGCTGGCCGGAAGCGCCGAGTTGTATCGGAATCCGCTGCATCCTTACACGCAGATGCTGCTCTCGGCAATCCCGATCGCGAATCCGGATATCAGCGCAAAGCGCAAACGGATCCGGATGCAGGGGGAGGTGCCCAGTCCTTTAAATCCGCCGTCCGGCTGTCCGTTCCGTACGCGCTGCCCCTATGCCGGAGACATCTGCGCGGAAGCAATGCCGGAGCTGAAGGAGCAAAGCGGGGGACATTTTGTTGCGTGCCATAAATGTCTGTGAAGATGCGGTCGCGAAGGCACGGAACTGTTACAAAAAGCGATGCAGAACAGGTTTTTGCATCTGCCGCGAAAGCAGTATGAAAATATGGATGAAGCATCAGCTGCGTAAACCATATAAAAACGTTTCAGCATGAAAGGAAGGAATCATGCAGACTGCAAGATATATTATAAAAAGAGTGCTGCTCGCAATTATCAGTCTTTTTGCGATCATCACGATCACGTTTTTCCTGATGAACCTGATGCCGGGTGATCCTTTCATGTCGGAAAAAGCGTCAGAAGAGAGCCGGGCGATCCTGATCGCAAAATACGGACTCGACCAGCCGGTATACATACAGTATATCCGTTACCTGAAGAACCTGTTTCACGGGGATATGGGTACCAGCTACGTCCTGCAGAAAGGGCGCGCTGTGACGACGATCATCACGGAATCGTTTTCCGTATCGCTTTCCCTCGGCGCACGGGCGCTGCTGCTGGCGATTGTCTGCGGAATCACTCTGGGATGCATCTCCGGACTCTGCAAGGACAGGCTGCCGGATTCCATCATCCGTGTGCTTTCTTCCCTGGGGATTTCCATGCCGGGTTATGTCGTCGCTTCCGCGCTGATGATCCTGCTGGCGGTGAATCTGGGTGTGCTTCCTGTGACCTACAGTAAGCCTGGCGGCTGGATCATGCCGATGATCACACTGGCCATCTATCCCACCTCTTATCTGACCCGTCTGACAAGGGCGAGTATTCTGGAGGTGATGAATCAGGATTATCTGCTTACCGAGCGGGCAAAGGGAATGTCGGAATTTGTCGTCGTTTTCGTGCACGCGCTGAAAAATTCCCTGATTCCGGTCATCACGTACCTTGGACCGCTGACTGCCTCCATCCTGACCGGCGGCTTTGTAGCGGAGAGCGTATTCAATGTGCCGGGGCTGGGACGTTATTTTGTCAGCTCGATCAGCAGCCGCGATTATACGATGATCATGGGAGTGACGATTTTTTACTCCGCGCTCATCGTCATCATGAACCTGGTGTGCGATATCCTGTATAAGATCGTTGACCCCAGAATTAAACTGGACTAGAAGGAAAAATTATGAAGGTAAATGTACTGAGCTTTCAGAATAAAATAGCTCCGGAGGATTTTACTCCTCTTGAAGAAGGGTATTTTAAAGAGGAAGTGCTGGAGACGGAGGAGATCGGCTACTGGAAGGCGAGCTGGCAGCGGCTTCGTGCGAACCGCATCGCGATGACCGCGCTGGTAATGATCGTGATCCTGATGCTGTTCGCGTTTGTGGGTCCGATGCTTTCGCCGTATACCTACGATCAGCAGGTGCGCGGGGATGAGGCGCTCTGGCCGTGCCTGGCGCATCCGTTCGGCACGGACCGCTTAGGGCGCGATATCCTGGTGCGCTGTATGATCGGCTCCAGAATCTCTATTACGGTCGGCCTCGTATCCGCAGTGATCGTTATGGTGGTGGGCAGCATTTACGGAGCCATCTCCGGCCTGATCGGAGGCAAGGTGGATATTATCATGATGCGCTTTGTCGATATTATCTATTCGATTCCGGAGATTCTGCTGATCGTCGTCATCAAAATGGTGATCAGCGATCCGCTGGATACCCTGATCGAGACGGTGCCTTTCCTGAGCGGTCTGCAGAAGATCGGCTCCGGCCTGATCGCGATCTTTATCGTATACGGCTGCCTGTACTGGGTCGGAATGGCGCGCATTGTCCGCGGCCAGATCCTGCAGCTGAAGACCTTTGACTATGTGACAGCGTCGGAGGCGCTCGGCTGTACAAAGGGGAGACTGATCCGCGAGCACCTGCTTCCAAACTGCATCGGACAGCTCATCGCGACCGTGATGCTGCAGATTCCATCCGCGATTTTCACGGAGGCATTCTTAAGCTATCTGGGAATCGGCGTGTCTGCCCCGATGGCCAGCCTTGGTTCCCTGACCTCGGAAGCACTGAACGGGATTACCTCGTATCCATACCGGGTCATTTTCCCGGCGGCGCTGATCAGCCTGATCATCCTTTCCTTCAACCTGTTTGGCGACGGGCTTCGGGATGCTCTGGATCCGAAGATGAAGAAATGATGCTGCGCAGGTACGAAACGGTTACAAAACAAATGTGATATAAACTTCCGTATGCATGGAGCAGGAAGCTTATATGCGCAGAGCCGCAAAAGGATTTTTCAGCTTATGCTGTGTGGTTTGCGCATCGGATAAGAGGGCAGGTACCCTTTATCTGATAGGAACAGCAGTATTGTTCAGAACAGGTTCGTTCCGTTCTGAACGCGTACCCAATTCCATAAAAAGGAGGAATTCATTATGAAAAAGTCTAAGAAAATGCTGGCAGCGCTTCTGGCGCTTGGCATGGCAGCGGCATCTCTGCCGATGAGCGCAATGGCGGAGGAATCGGAGAAAATTACGATTTCTGTCACGGGCGGCAGCGAGGATTCCATGCAGCTGAACACCGCGACGGGCAGCTACCTGAACGGCCTTTCTGCCTGCCGTCACCTGTTTGAGGGTCTTTACAAGCTGGATGCAAACGGTGATGTGGTGCTCGGACAGGCGGCTTCCGTCGAGACGAGTGAGGACGGACTCACCTGGACCTTTACGCTGAGAGACGACATTACCTGGTCGGACGGGGAGCCTGTGACCGCGGATGATTTCATCTTTGGTTTTGAAAATCTGGAAGCACAGGGCGGCGATTATTCGAGCCTGCTCTCTGACGTAGCTTCTTCTTATGAAGCGCCGGATGAGTCGACCGTAGTCATCACGCTGGATGCTCCGTGCAGCTTCCTTCCGTCTGTACTGGCATTTCCGTCTACGTATCCGGTAAGAGCGGATTACGTGGAAGAATATGGCGACGCTTACGCGACCGATCCGGAAGCGGCCGTATACAACGGACCGTATGCGATCACCAGCTGGGATCATGAGGCACAGGTCGTGATGGAGCTTCGCGAGGACTATTACGACGCGGACAGCATTTCCGTAGGCACGATCAACTGGATGCTGATGTCTGAAGAAAGCACGGCTCTGGCTTCCTTCGAGAGCGGAGATATCATGTATTCCGATATGTGCCCGGATGAGGAAGCGGCGCGTATGGAAGGCAACGGCCTGTTCTATACGGCAGGAAATAACAACTACTGCGTGATGTTCAACCTGGGCGAGAACGGCAATGACGTGCTCAAGGACGCGAATGTCCGCAAGGCTCTGTCCCTGGCAATCGACCGTGAGCGGATCATTTCCATCCGTGACCTGAACGACGAGCTCGGCTATACGCTTGCCTGCAGCGGCTACACAAATGATGAAGGCGTGGACTTTACTGATTACGCGGATCCGTGGTATGATACAGAGGATTATGAAGCGAACTGCGAACTGGCAAAAGAGCTTCTGGCAGAGGCCGGCTATGCGGACGGCGAGGGCTTCCCGGCTCTGACTTATATCGTAAACAACGACAGCCGTAAGGAGATCGCGGAGTCGGTTGTAAATGACTGGAAGGAAGTACTCGGAATCGACACGATTACGGTAGAAAAGACTGAGGACTTCTCCGCGGCAAGAAGAGAAGGCAACTATGATCTGGCATACTTTGGATGGTACATGGATTACACCGATCTTTCCAACATGTACAGCTGCCTGGTAGGCACAGAGAACGCAAACTCCTTCTATTCCAGCGAGGAATACACCGCTGCCTACAACGCGGCGATCAGTACCGCAGATCAGGCTGAGCAGTGGGAGTACTACAAAGAACTGGAAGCAATCCTGGCGGAAGACCTTCCGGTAACGGTAATCCTTCACAGCATGAGCAGCTATCTGTTTGACGATACAAATTATGAAGGGCTTGTATATTCCTGCGGCAACTTCGTGTTTACGTATGTGACAGCACTGTAAGTAAATGGAATTGTAAGGATAAGCCCCCGCGCCGTGAGATGGTACGGGGGCTTATTAGCTTTTTTTCGAGGGAGACAGGGATGAAGATTGAGAAAATTGAGTTAGGATATGTCCACATTCCTCTGATCACGCCGTTTCGCACGGCGCTGCGGACGGTGGACGGGATTCACGATCTGATCGTCAGGATCACGGCGGATGATGGAAGCTTCGGCTTCGGGGAGGCGCCGCCTACGGCGGTGATCACCGGTGATACGAAGGAGTCTATTGAGGCGGCGATCCGCGGGTATATTGCGCCGTCGATCATCGGGATGGATCTTTTGGATCTGGATGAGGTCATGCGGAAAATGGAGAAATCCATTGCGAAAAACACGTCGGCGAAAGCGGCGGTGAACATTGCTTTGTATGATCTCTACGCGAAACAGATGGGGATGCCGCTCTACCGGGTGTTGTCCGGTGAAGCGGGCGGTGCGGCTGCAAAGGCGGAATCAGGCAAACCGGGCGGTGCGGCTGCTAAGGCAGAATCAGGCAAACCGGGCTGTGGTGAGGCCGCAAAAGCAGAATCAGGTAAACCGGGCGGTGCGGCTGCCAAAGCGAAATTTGGCGGCATTTCGGAAATTGAGACTGACATTACGATCAGTGTGGATGAGACGGAGAAAATGGTTCGCGACAGCCTGCGCGCGGTTGCGGACGGCTTCCGAATTCTGAAAGTAAAGGTCGGCAAAGGCGGAAAAAAGGATGTCGAGCGGGTACGGGAAATACGGCGGGCGGTCGGACCGGAAGCCATATTGCGCATTGACGCGAATCAGGGCTGGTCGGCGGAGGAAGCCATTTCCACGATTCGGGCCATGGAAGAGGAAGGATTGAAGATCGAGTTGGTAGAACAGCCGGTTTCCTGTCATGATTTCCGCGGACTTCAGCGGGTGACGAAGGCGGTGGATACGCCGATCCTGGCGGATGAGAGTGTGTTTTCTTATGAGGATGCGGAGCGCATTATCGAGGAACACGCGGCGGATTATATCAATATCAAGCTGATGAAGACTGGCGGCATTCACCAGGCAATGCGTATCTGTGATCTGGCGGATCGATATCAGGTGAACTGCATGATCGGATGTATGCTGGAGAGTAAGGTTTCCGTGAGTGCCGGTGCGCATCTGGCTGGCGCGAGAAGCTGTATTACTATGGCTGATCTGGACGGCCCGTCTCTGTGTGCCGGGGATCCGTATGAGGGCGGTCCGGTCTACAGTGGCCCGAAGATTTATCTGAACGAGGATGCCGGGATCGGGATCCGGAAAGTGCCGGCGGACGTCTTTGCACGATGAGCGAAACAGAGACATGTGACAGGATGAAAAAAGCGCATGAAAATCGCTGTTGCGTAAGGCGTAATCTGAGGGTATATTTGCTGTGTGAGTATGATGACATTGGAGAACAGATATGCAGATCAGATATGGGATTGTGACAGCACAGAACTGCTTTTTACATGGAAATAACAGCGGGATAGAAGATGAGGTTTTTTCCGGCTGGGCGGTTCGGGTCTTCCCGGGGACGGAAGAGAATGGCCGGGTAAAAATTGAGACCCATTATGGATACGAAGGGTATGTGTACAAAGACCAGCTTGCCCTGATCAGCCGGGAAACGCTTATCTGCAGGCAGGACAAGACCCGCTTTTTCCGTATAGGAGTCTCTGCTGCGGATGTGCTGGATCAGCCGAAGGTGCAGGGACTGCTTCTGGAGCGTCTGCTGAAAAATTCAATCGTGGAGCGGGTGACCGAACCCTCTGACACAGACGGCTGGTGTCTCGTGCGCACGGCGGCCGGGGTTGTCGGCTATATGCATGAGAATTATCTGCGTAGGCGTCAGGATGACGACGGATATCTGCTGGAAATGGAAAGCCGGACAGAGCCGGAATTTCCGCAGAGGAAGACGCAGACAGAACCGGAAGTGCTGCAGAAAAAAACGCGGACAGAGCCGGAACCCATGCCGGCAGGAAACGAAAAAGGGAAAATGGAGAATTCGCCGGAGAACCTGACAGGGAACGGCCAGACCACATACTTCGAAAAACGATTTCGGGAGAATCCTCCGGAAGAGGAAAGCTTTCGTGACGGCGTAGTGCGAAGCGCCCGCTCTTATCTGGGGGTACAGTACCGCTGGGGAGGGAAATCCTCTCTGGGGCTGGACTGCTCCGGCCTCGCATTTATGAGTTATCTGGAAAACGGCGTTCTGATTTATCGCGATGCGAAGATAAAGCACGGATATCCGATTTTTGAAATACCGCGGGAAAAGCTGAAACCGGGGGATCTGATTTTCTTCCCGGGACATGTGGCAATCTATCTGGGAGAAGGGCGTTATATTCATTCGACCGGATACAAAAAAACTCCGTATGTCACTATCAACAGTCTGAACCCCGCGGATGAAGAGTATCGGGCGGATCTGGCGGCTTCAATCACAGCCTGCGGGAGCGTATTTTCAGCGTTGGAGCCTTCGTTTTGCTCAGGAACAGAACAGTTCGTTCATGAACGTTCGCTTCGCGAAGGACGAACCTCCGATCATAAAAAATCCGTAACAATTTACGACGAAGATTCGCAGCAGCTGCAAAGACCGTCTGGACAGGATGATAAATTCGATCAATTCGAAGCCCTGCGCAGGCGTCTGAATGCGATGCCCGGCAATCTCAGTGCGGTATATAAAGATCTGACGACCGGAGAGTCATTTTCGTATCGGGCCAAAGAGCCGCATATTGCCGCGAGTGTGATCAAGCTGTTCTTGATGGCAGCAGTGTTTCAGGGATTTTCGGAGGGCTCTTTTTCTCCGGAAAAGCGGATTCTGATCCGGCGTGAGGACTGCGTGCCGTCCTGCGGGGTGCTGACGTATCTGCAGGGAGAATGCACAGTCAGTGTCCGTGATCTGACGGAGCTGATGATCATTGTCAGTGACAACACCGCTGCGAATGTCCTGTTTGACCTGGTCGGGGAGGAACGTCTTGCGGAGTTTTTGTCGGATAAGCTCGGCCTGAAAAAGACGGTGTTCCGCAGAAAAATGTTTGATAACAAGCGGGCCGCACAGGGAATCGAGAATTATGTGACAGCGGCGGACGCGGCCTGGCTGCTGGAGCGGATCTATAAAGGGGAACTGGTTTCCCGGGAGGCATCAAAAGAAATGTATCAGATCCTGACGCACCAGCGGCTGAACGGTAAAATTCCGTTTTATCTGCACACCTTCGCCAATGCACCGGTGATCGCGCACAAGACCGGTGAGGACAGCGGCGTCACGCATGACGTGGCCATAGTGGAAGGCGAGAGGCCGTTTGTGCTTTGCTTTCTTGGGAACGAAACAAATGTGGCGGACTATGAACGGCTGATGGCGGAGACGGCACGGGATTTATATCTGAAAAGCTGGTAACTGTTCAGTACCTTCACAGTTACAAAAGCTGCACATAAGATCGTCAAGGATTTGATGTGATATCCGGGAACTCTGACACATAACGATCCGGAACAGCAGGCCGCAGGCCTGCGCATCATAAAAGATACGGAGAATCATTCGATATGAAAGAATTTTCTCATGAGGAATTGAATGCGCTGGCGTATGAACTGCCGGACGAGGTGGAGAAATACAAACAGCAGGGAGACTTTGACGCGGCGGAAGAAGCAATTGAGCGCTGGCTGCAGCGTCCGGTGGCGGAGGCGCTGAAAGTGCGGCTGCGGCTGGAAAAGGAAATCTTAAAAGGGCTTCGTGAAGATTTTCCTTATACGAAGGAGCAGGCTATCGCGCTTGTCAGAGAGCAGGCTCCCGACTTTGATGAGGCAGATCTGGCGCGGCTGGACGAGGCGGGACTCGCGGAATGGATTTTTCTGGACGGGGAAAAGCATTACATTCACAATCTCCTGCGGAATATCACGCGGATGGATCCGGAGATCCGGAGCAGAATGCATAAGGAAGATCCGGATGCGGAAGAAAGAGAACTGTTAAGTGAAGAAATTCATCGGATAAAAAAAGAAAAGCACATAAGCGGTCGCTTCCGGCTGCGGGCCTCCATATCTCTCAGGGAGGATTTATTTTATCCGGGAATCAGGCTGAAAGCGCATCTTCCGCTTCCGGCCGAACTGCACCAGACTTCGGACGTGAAGCTTCTGGCACATTCTGACTGCAGAGTATCCCTGGACCGGCCGGATTCCCTGTACCGGGCGATCTGTTTTGAGGATACACTCCAACAGAACCGGGACTTTTTTGCGGAGTATGAATATACAGTGACTGCGGACTACCATGATTTTTCCCGGGAAGATTATGAGGAAGCAGTGAAAAGAAAAACGCTATGGCAGGCAGGCCTTCGGGAGTCCGGACAGTACAACAGTCCGGAAGAATTGGCGCCTTACCTTAAAGAACAGTACCCGCACATCCGGTTTTCTCCTTATCTGCGCGCGCTGGCGGCGGAGATTACAGCGGATAGCGGCAATGCACTTGCAAAAGCTTTTGCCATTTATGAGTACATAACGACGCAGGTGAAATATTCTTATATGAGAGAATACTTCCTGATGCCGGACATTCCGCAGTATTGTGCGAGAAACCTGCGCGGAGACTGCGGAGTACAGGCGCTGCTGTTCATCACCCTCTGCAGGATCTGCGGCATACCGGCCAAATGGCAGTCCGGTCTGTACTTTGGCGGCAGAGAAAATGTCGGCGCGCACGACTGGGCAATGTTTTACGCGGAGCCATACGGATGGCTGTACGCGGATCCTTCCTTAGGAGGAAACGCTTTCCGCGCCGGAGAGGAAGAACTTCATCGTTTTTACTTTGGTAATCTGGATCCGTTCCGCATGGCGGCAAACAATGCGTTCGCGCAGCCATTCGCGAACCCGAAGCGTTTTCTGCCCGCTGATCCGTATGACAACCAGACCGGAGAGCTGGAGTCGGATGTGCGCGGATACGGCAGCCGGGAGACGGTGAGGGAAGTAAGGAGAATATGAGGACAGATTATCATGCGGGAAACAGCACTTAGAATGCCGGAAAGGATCCGGCCGGGAGACACGATCGGCGTGGTTGCGCCTGGATCTCCGATCAGTCCGGAAGAAGGGAAAGCCATGACGGCTTATCTGGAAAAAGCGGGATACTGGGTACGGCCTGGAAAAACCCTGGAAAACCGGATGAATTTCCACGGTTATCTCGCCGGAGACGCGCGTACCAGGGCTGAGGATATCAATACTATGTTCGCGGATCCGGACGTGAAAGGGATTCTCTGTGCCAGAGGCGGATATGGAAGCAGCCACACCATAGAATATCTGGATCTGGAAATGATCCGTCGGCATCCGAAGGTATTCATTGGCTACAGCGACAACACGAACTACCATTCTGTGTTGAACAAATACTGCGATCTGATCACGTTTCACGGGCCGATGGCGGTCAGCAATATGCTGAAAGGCTTTGATGCGTACAGTCGCGGCAGCCTCCGGCAGGCACTCGGCATGAGTATGACGGATTTTTATGAATTTAAAAATCCGCCGGAAGATCCTATGAATACGCTGCATCCGGGAAAGGCAAAAGGACTTGTCACCGGAGGGAACATCAGCCTTCTGGCGCATTCCGTGGGGACGTTTTACCAGCCGGATACGGAAGGAAAAATTCTGTTTATAGAGGACGAGGAGGAAAGCATTCCGCGGCTGGACATGATGATCACGCAGATGGAACAGGCGGGAATGACAAAAGGCATCCGTGCCCTGCTGATCGGAAATTTCAAAAATTGCTCCAATGATCATTACGACAGGAAATATCAGATTGAAGATTTCCTGCGTGACCGCTTTGCGGACTACAAAGTCCCTGTGGTCACGAATCTGTGCAGCGGACATAAACGCCCGATGGGAACCATACCGATGGGCGCTGTTTGCAGCGTCGACGCATCGGAGGAGGCAGTGAAAGTTCTGTTTGGGCTGGGGTAAGCTGTCATGCCGCAGCATCCACAGCAGCCATCTAAATCCGACAAAACGGTTGACAAAAAAATCCATACTGCTATCATCCGTTCAGATGAGCGAATGATATACTCTGTAAAAAAGTGGAATGTGTTTTTCACTCGCCGGTTGTGCCCGCAATTTTTGATTGCGGGGCGTGGGTGTCTTGCATAAAGTGCAGGATCAGTCCTCACCGGGTGGAAGCAATAAGGAGGAACGATATGAGCAGGTATACGAGAGCGGATATATACAAAATTATTGAGGAAGAGGACGTGCAGTTTATCCGGCTGCAGTTCACGGATATGTTCGGCAATCTGAAAAATCTTGCTGTGACGGTCAACCAGCTGGACCGTGTGCTGGACAATAAGGTCACGTTTGACGGCGCATCCATCGAGGGCTTTGCCCGGATCGAGCGCTCCGATCTGTGCCTGCATCCGGATCTGGATACCTTCCTGATCTTCCCATGGCGGCCGCAGAATGGAAAGGTGGCCCGTTTCATCTGTGATATTTATTACGCGGACGGCACCCCATTCGGCGGAGATCCGCGGTATGTGCTGAAAAAGGTGATCACGGAAGCGAAAGAGATGGGTTATTGTCTGGAGGCAGGGCCGGAGTGTGAATTTTTCCTCTTCCATACCGATGATGAAGGCCGGCCGACTACGGTGACGCATGAGCAGGCCGGATATTTTGACGTTGCGCCGATCGATCTGGGGGAAAATGCACGGCGGGATATGATCCTGACGATGGAGGAGATGGGTTATATTGTGGAATCTTCTCATCATGAGGCAGCTCCGGCGCAGCATGAGATTGACCTGCGCTACGATGAGGCGCTGCAGAGCGCGGACGGCATCATGACATTCCGGCTCGCGGCAAAGACGGTTGCCAAGCGTCATGGACTGCATGCGTCCTTTATGCCAAAGCCGGTCGCGGGTGTGAACGGTTCCGGCATGCATCTCAATTTTTCACTGACAAAGGACGGGAAAAATGTGTTTTACGACGCTGCCGATCCCATTCACTTAAGTAAGGAAGGACGCTGGTTCATCGGCGGTCTGCTGAAGCATATCCGTGCGGTGACGGCAGTGACGAACCCGATCGTCAATTCGTACAAGCGGCTGGTGCCCGGATTTGAGGCGCCGGTGCATGTCGCGTGGTCCGCAAGGAACCGGATTCCGCTGATCCGCATCCCGATCATGGGGAACGGCACCAAGCGCATCGAGCTTCGGAGCCCGGACAATGCGGCGAACCCGTATCTGGCACTGGCTGTCTGCATGGCTGCCGGACTGGACGGTATCCGCAATCAGATCACGCCGCCGGAGAGCATGGATGAGAACCTGCACGCACTGGCACCTGAAGACCTGAAAGCGAGAGGCGTGGAACGGCTTCCTGTTACCCTGCTTGAAGCAGTGGAGGCGCTGGAAGAGGATACATTTATCTGCGATGTGCTCGGAGAGCATGTATGCAGACGCTACATCAAGGCGAAAAAAGAGGAGTGGGAAGCCTATCAGGCAAGCGTGAGCAAATGGGAGCTTGACCGCTATCTTGCCAGAGTCTGACCAGCAGGCGGGCTCATGCAAAAGCTTTGTGAGAAATGGCATGGTGTCTGCTCTGTTTTCCTGCAAAAACCAGATCATTGTCTGTGTTTCTGATTTTTGGGAAAGACGGAACGTAAACTGGCAGGAGGATACGGATGATCAATACCAATATAATAGTCGTGTTTCCGAAACCGGAAGACGCGAAAAACGTTCGGAATCTCCTGATCCGCAGCGGATATGGAGTCCGGGCGGTCTGTACGAGCGGCGCACAGGCACTTTCAGCGGCTGACCGGCTGAGCTCAGGCGTGATCGTATGCGGATACAAGTTTGCGGATATGGTGTATTCAGAGCTTTTTGAGGATATGCCGAAGTCCTTTGGGATGCTGCTGGTCGCTTCTCCGCGAGTAGTAAACGAGGGAATTGCGGAGGGGGTTCTCTGTGTGACGATGCCCTTTCATGTGAATGACCTGCTGGATTCCCTGGAGATGGTGATCAGCCAGCAGCAGCGCCGCAGACGTCAGAAGCGCATGATGGCGCCGCAGCGGAGCGAGGAAGAAAAGAAGCTGATCGCGGAGGCAAAATCTCTTTTGATGGAGCGCAATGGCATGACAGAGGAGGAGGCGCACCATTATTTGCAGAAGACCAGCATGGACAGCGGTACGAACATGGTGGAGACCGCGCAGATGCTGTTTGCGTTGATGCGCGACGCCTGACCAATGCTTTGAATCTGGGCTTCTGCGGCAGCTGAATCTGGCTGCGGCAGATTTACAGACTGAAAAATGCTAAAAAAAGAACCATTATTTTCGGAAAACAAGATATGGGAGACTGTAAATGAAATTTACCAAAATGCATGGTCTGGGGAATGACTATATCTATGTGAATTGCTTTAAAGAACAGGTCGGGAATCCATCCGAAACCGCGATCCGCGTGAGCGACCGTCACTTCGGCATTGGCTCGGACGGCCTGATTCTGATCAGGCCTTCAGACAAGGCCGATTTTCAGATGGAGATGTACAACGCGGACGGTTCATTGGGCGCGATGTGCGGCAACGGCATCCGCTGTGTGGCAAAATACGTCTACGATTATGGCCTGACCGACAAGACACAGATCAGTGTGGAGACAAAGAGCGGTATTAAATATCTCGATCTTACGGTCGAGAACGGAAAGGTTGCTCTGGTCCGCGTGGACATGGGGGCGCCGATACTGGAGCCGGAGCAGATTCCGGTGCGGATCGGGGGATATGGAAAAAGCCAGAAGGATTGTTTTCCTGAGAAGCGGATGTTATCAGATAATTCATCGTTAGATAATGAAACAGGTAATGTATCTTTGGCAAATGAGCCGATCATCGGAGAAGAGGTTTTTGTTGGAGCGGATATTTTTTCCATCACCTGTGTCTCCATGGGAAACCCGCACTGCATCGTGCCTGTTGAGGATGTGGATGGGCTGGAGATTGAAAAAATCGGTCCGCGATTTGAGAACCATCCGATGTTTCCGGATCGGGTCAACACGGAATTTGTGAAAGTCATCGATCACGATACGGTGCAGATGCGTGTCTGGGAGCGCGGTTCCGGCGAGACGCTCGCCTGCGGTACAGGTGCCTGCGCGGTTGCTGTGGCAAGCGCCTTAAACGGATGGACCGGAAACAAAGTGACGGTGAAGCTGCGCGGCGGCGATCTGCAGATCGAGTGGGACCGCGGAAAAAATACGGTATTTATGACAGGACCGGCTGCGACGGTGTTTGAGGGAGAAATTATTTGATTAACAACCTAAATAATATTTGAAATATATTATAATGTATGCTATAATGCTTTTGAGATATTTTAAAGATGAGTGTTTCAGGAGGGATTATGGCTGTAAGGAAAGAAAAGATAGTTTCTATGTTTAGAAACAGGAATGGGACATTGTTTATGCCGACAAAAAAAGAGGACAATATACGAAGGTTGAAAGAAATAGGACATTTGTCTGATGATTGGAACGGATATGGAGCAGGAGCGTTTTCTTCTGCTTTGATTGACAAATGCAATTCTATTATTAATGTACTTGATATTCAGCCGGATGTTTATCCGACAGGCAGACAAAGCATTCAAATGCAGTACGAACTGGCAGACAGAAGCTATCTTGAATTTGAAATTTTTGAAGACAAAACGTTGTGTCTGAAAGTTCCTCAACGTATCTATGCGAATGCCGCCACGATACAGATAACTGAAAATGAATCAGAAAGGATACGGGGGATTGTTGAAGACTTTTTTGGACACGGTACAGGAGAAAGAGACCCTTTACAGACTGATCAAGCGCTCACAGCCAGATACTTTGGATGATCATGGAAATCCCACTTCTGCATTATTTAAGCAGGAAAATGGCGTTTCCGTAGACCGGGATGGCGGCAGAAAAGAAAATGCTGTAATTCGTACATTCAGGGAGCGGTTTTCAAAACGTTTTAAAGGACTGGCAAAAGTGCAGGCATCTGTTTGTCTGCAAAATGATATGTATGTGCTTCCGGAACCGACAAGAGATAACATATATCATGCAAGCATTTATGAGGATGAAAACAGGCTGCCATTGAGCCAGCTTCATGCTCTTATATTGGCAGATCATTCAGAAATTGTGGCATTTGAGCCAGAAGTAAAGTGGATATAAATATATATTACATAATAATACAATCTTAACTGTGAAAGTAATGAACAGTTACGAACAACCAAGGAGGCCATTATGTTTAAAATCAATGAAAACTATTTAAAGCTGCCGGGCAGCTACCTTTTTTCCACGATTGCGAAAAAGGTGAATGAATTTCAGGCGGCGAACCCGGATAAATCCGTGATCCGTCTCGGCATCGGTGACGTGACGCAGCCGCTTGCTCCGGTGATCATCGATGCGCTGCACGGTGCGGTGGATGAGATGGGAAAGGCGGAGACTTTCCATGGATACGCGCCGGATCTCGGCTATGAATTTCTGCGCACTGCGATTGCGAAGAATGACTACGCAGATCGCGGCTGCGATATCGCGGCGGATGAGATCTTTGTGTCGGACGGCGCAAAGTGTGATTCCGGCAATATTCAGGAGATCTTCAGTGTGGACAATAAAATTGCGGTGTGCGATCCGGTGTATCCGGTCTATGTGGATACCAACGTCATGGCAGGCCGCACCGGCACCTATGACCCGAAGACGGAGATGTGGAGCGATGTGATCTATATGCCGTGCACGGCGGAAAATAATTTTGCACCGGAGCTTCCAAAGGAGACGCCGGACCTGATCTATCTTTGCTTCCCGAACAACCCGACCGGAGCGACTATCACAAAGGAGCAGCTTCAGGTATGGGTAGACTATGCGAATAAAGTCGGCGCAGTCATCATCTACGATGCCGCATATGAGGCATATATTTCTGAACCGGATGTGCCGCATACGATCTTTGAGTGCGAGGGCGCGCGCACCTGTGCGATCGAGCTCAAATCCTTCTCCAAGAATGCCGGCTTCACCGGAACCCGTCTGGGTTATACGGTGATACCGAAGGATCTGAAGTGCGGGGATGTGATGCTGCATTCTCTCTGGGCGAGACGCCACGGTACGAAATACAATGGTGCTCCGTACATTCAGCAGCGCGCGGGAGAAGCCGTTTACTCACCGGAAGGCAAGGAGCAGCTTGCAAAGCAGGTGGCTTACTATATGAATAACGCCAAGGTCATCAAGGAGGGGCTGCAGGAAGCCGGATACACCGTTTCCGGCGGCGTGAACGCTCCGTATATCTGGCTTAAGACACCGGGGACGATGACATCATGGGAATTCTTTGATTACCTGCTGGCGAACGCAATTGTGGTTGGTACGCCGGGTTCCGGCTTCGGACCGAGCGGCGAAGGCTACTTTCGCCTTACAGCGTTCGGTACCTATGAGAACACCGTGGCTGCGCTGGAGCGGATAAAAAGAATGTAAGTGACTATTCAGGACAGTACTTCGCACTTGCTGCGAAGTACGTATGAAAACGTATATTATGTGGGGAAAAGCCCCATCGCGGCGCGGAGACGCGATTTTAAATGGGTTTTTCCCTCGTAACTGTGAAGGGACTGAACAGTTACGAATGTAAGGAGTTCAGATGGATGGTTTAAGCCTGTTATTCCCGCCCGGTAAGACCGCCCGGGAGAAAAAGCTTCCGGAGACGACATATCATGATCTGTCCGTCGATACGATCTGCGAAAAGCTCTCAAAGCTGGAGCCGGAGCGGATGCAGCTGCGCCGGATGATGCAGCGTATTTCAGGTGATCAGGAGGTAGTTCAATACCGGTGTGATGTATTCGACGATATTTTGAGATTCCCCGGACTGCGGCAGAAGATGGAAAAGCTGCTGGAACGGGTGGATTTTCTGAAAACGTATGGGAGCTTTGACCGCGGCAGCGACGCGGCCGGCGTGTGGGAGCTGGTGCACCGTCTGGATGAGATGGATGAGTATATTCAGTGTGTGCAGGCGATTTATACGGTTTTAAATGAAAACGATATCGCTTCGGAAGGGCTGCTGAACCTGAAAGAATATGTGCGGCAGCTCTACGAAGACAGCGGTTTTTCCGAACTGAAAAAGGATATTGACAATCTGAAGGTGGACGCGTCGAAGGTGAAGAGTGTGACGCTCGGCGTGAATCTGAACGACCGCTTTGAGCCGATTGAGACCGGCATTGTGTCGATCAATGAGAAGCCGTTCACAAAGTCCAATGTGATCGCGAATTTCTGTGATTTCCTGGATCGGAAAATGGGAGACCAGATCCATCCGGATACGGAATGGAATGGAAATATGACGTTCCGGGCAGCATCAGAAACGGACATCATGGAGAGTGCTGAAAGTCTTGGACGGCTCGGCATGATGCGTCAGAATCCTCTGCTTGCGGCCGGAATGGCGACGGTAGCGGACGACAGCCGCGGCGGCGACGTGATCCGGACTCTGGACCGCGCGATCAGTGCGCTGCTCTCAAGGACGGTGAAAAAACTGAAATCCGTGCTCTCAAAGCACGTATCGGTCAGTACGCACGCGATTTCAGATCTGATCCCGGAATTTCTGTTTTATATTCGTTGGGCGGAATATATTGAAAAACTGCAGGCGGAGGGATTTGTGTTCTGCAAGCCGCAGATCCTGGATTCGGAAAAGAGAGAAATGCAGGCTAAGGGACTGTACAATCTGAAGCTTGCGCAGTCCCTGTCTGAGAAAAAGCAGCAGGCGGCGGAAATTGTGCCGAACGACCTGGATTTTTCCGCGGAACATCGGATTTATATCCTGACCGGGGCAAACCGCGGCGGCAAGACGACGATCACGCAGGCGGTCGGACTGGCGTTCCTGATGGCGCAGTGCGGCCTGTATGTCCCTGCGGAGTCGTTTGCGTTCAGCCCTGCGGACAACATTTTTACCCATTATCCTGCGGATGAGAACCAGACCATGGACCTGGGGAGACTGGGTGAAGAATCCAGCCGTTTTCATGATATTTTCCGCGAGGCGACGTCTTACAGCCTGCTTCTGCTTAAT
The DNA here is from genome assembly GCA_021199235.1 of Lachnospiraceae bacterium. Lineage (GTDB taxonomy): Bacteria > Bacillota > Clostridia > Lachnospirales > Lachnospiraceae > Choladousia. The sequence continues at coordinate 47,518 of JAJQIL010000098.1, forward strand.
GAGTCGTTCTCTACGACGTCTTTTGAGGAAGGATATTTTATTGCCAGGGACGTCACCCGCATCCTGCGGCTGCTCGGCGTGCGGACAATTTACAATACGCATATGCATAAACTGGCGTCCGAGCTGGACGAGCTGAACCGGGAGGAAGGCGGCGACAGCTGCGTGGCCAGCCTGATCGTGGAGACAGACGGCGGGAACCGTTCCTATCGTGTGAAGGTTGCGCCCCCGGGAGGCAAATCCTATGCGCAGGATATTGCCGAAAAATACGGCGTCACGTATGAACAGCTCAGACAGGAGAAAAAAGAAGTGCTGTTTACGGATGGCTGAAAAATACAATCCGATAAGTCAGCGATAGAAACGACAGATTCTGGAGCATTATGAGAAGCGGTTTTCTTCTCATAATGTTAGAAAGGATATCAGAAAAATGATATGGAATCTCGGAAAGAATTCCCGATAAAGTTGTATTGTATGACCACGGATGCGCTGAATGATCCGGAGACATTCCGGAAGCACTATCTGGAGATGCCGGAGGGACGGCGTGCAAAGATTGACCGGGTGCGGATGGAGCAGGATAAAAAGCTTTCTCTTGCGGCGGGGATTCTGCTCGACCGGGGTCTGCAGGAATTCAACTTAAGCGGGAAAACGATCCGTATAGAGGAAAGCGCATATGGAAAACCATTCTTTCCGGACTTTCCGAATATCCATTTCAGCCTTTCCCATTCGCATGAGATGGCGCTGGCGGTCTTTGCTGATACTGAGGTCGGATGTGATATTGAATATCGAAAAAAGCCGAATGAAAAGCTGGCCGGACGTTTTTTCTGCCCGGAGGAGAATGCCTGGATGACAGCTGCCCGGACGGAAACGGAGCGGAAGGAACGCTTTTATCGCCTCTGGACGCTGAAAGAGAGCTTTATCAAGGCGACGGGGCAGGGACTGCGTCAGCCTCTGGACTCGTTTTGCTTTCGGATTGAGGAAACCTGCGTCCTGCAATCAGAGATGAGGGGCAAAACCCGGCGAGGGAATATTCCGGTGGAAGTGCCCCCTCGCAGTAGCTCGGCGGCAGGGTCTCCGCTGCCGCTTCGGTCCGCGCAAAACGTCTCCGCTTCGCTCCGGACGGTGCTAAACGAACATCCACTGGATGTTCAGCACCGTCCACTGGACGATCAGCGCCGCGCCGCCCATGAGAGAAACGCTTTGCGTTTGGGCGGCGCTGCCGTGGAGATTCGGCGCAGGAACAGTTCTGTGGAGGTCACGCAGATCTTTGATCAGGCGGAGTATGTGTTTGAGGAATATCTGATTGGCGGAGACGGAGAATATTGTGCGGCTGTGTGCCTGCGCAGCCAATGAAAAAGGATAAAATATCGAGCGCCTGTTCGGGACAGTTTCCCGCATTTGCTGCGGGGAACGAAACAGAATACAGGAAAAAGGAGCAGCAGAGTATGAAAAAACCGGTACTGGTAGTGATGGCGGCGGGTATGGGCAGCCGTTACGGAGGATTGAAACAGATTGACCCGGTCGATCCGGAAGGGCATATTATCATGGACTTTTCTGTCTATGACGCCGTCCGTGCCGGATTTGAAAAGGTGATTTTCATTATCAAACGGGAAAATGAGGCGGATTTTCGCACAGCCATCGGCGATCGCCTCGCCGGGCACATTGAAGTGAAATATGTGTATCAGGAGCTTACAAATCTTCCGGAAGGGTTTTCTGTTCCAGAAGGCCGTGTGAAGCCGTGGGGGACCGGGCATGCTGTCTTAAGCTGCCAGGGAGCGGCGGACGGTCCGATGGTCGTTATCAACGCGGATGATTTTTATGGAAGAAATGCGTTTGCGCTGGCGTATGATTTTCTCACACGGAAAGAGGAAGCTGCAGGCCGCTATATGATGGTCGGCTATCGTCTGGAAAACACACTTACGGAGAACGGGTCTGTGGCGCGCGGCGTCTGCAGCACGGATGAGAATGGTTATCTGAAAACGATCACAGAGCGTACCAGCATTGAACGGCATGGCGACAAGATTGCATACACAGAGGACGGCGGCGCAGGCTGGACAGAGCTTTCTCCGGATACTACCGTTTCTCTGAATATGTGGGGTTTTTCCGAAGATATTCTTACAGAACTGAACGAGCGCTTCCGGGCGTTTCTTGCGGAAAATCTGCCGAAAAATCCATTAAAATGTGAGTATTTTCTGCCTTTTGTCGTGGATGAGCTGCTGACAGAAGGGAAGGCGACTGTGAAAGTCGAGAAAACTCCGGATAAATGGTACGGGGTAACCTATAAAGAAGACAAGCCGGCACTGATGGCGGCAATTCAGAAGATGAAGGATGAAGGGCTTTACCCGCAGAAGCTGTGGGAGTGACCAGTCTATATTTCTGAAAATCGAAGAATATGTGGAGGATCGGAGCATTAAGGAACTGAGACTTGCTAAAGTCCCAGTTCCCGGATGAGTTCCTCCTGAGTGATGGAAGGCTGGTATTCTGGCTCTCCATCATGAAACGCATTGAATGCGGCCAGTTCATCTTCATCGGCTTTGACGGTTTCGGCATTAGCCAGTTGAAATGTTGCCTGGATAAGCTCCCAGATTTTCTGCGCATCATTTTCACTCATAATGGTCACTGCGCCTAAAATTCGTTCTTTTACGTTTGACATATCGTTATACTCCTTTATAAATCTGTCCCCGGTTTCCAATATCAATAATATCAATAACAACACCGTTCACATCAAATAAGACTCTGAAAGACCCCACTCGCAGACGATAACCATCAATTCCCTGTAACTTTTTAATATCACCTGTCGCAGGAAGCTTTGAAATTGCTTCTATAATACGTCGTTGCGTAATTTTATCCTGTTTTTGAAGGAATTTTTGAGCTTTTTTTGAATATACAATCGTAAACATATTATTCCGCCTTTTCAGAACAGCCATGCCTGTTTTGCTGATGAAATAATAACCTGATAAAAAGGTATATAATTAAAATCTAACATGAAATTGCACTTTTGTAAATAAGGACTTTTTGTGCCCGTAACTGTG
>JAJQIL010000035.1 GCA_021199235.1 Lachnospiraceae bacterium
ATTGGGAAGCTGATATCGATTCTTGTAGACAATGCATTTGCACATACAAAACCGTCCGGGCGGATCATGGTCTCTCTGTCGGGCACAAAAGGCACGGTAGTTCTTAAGGTCGCCAACGAGGGCGAGCCGATCCCGCCGGAATCCATGGACAAACTGTTTGACCGCTTTTACCGCGTGGATTCCTCACGGACGGTGCCGGATCAGAACGCGGCGGCGCAGCCGCATTACGGCCTGGGGCTTTCCATCGCAAAAGCAATCGCCACGGCGCATCGGGCGAAAATCTCGGTGAACTGCGGCGATGGAGTAACGACGTTTGCGGTGGAATTTCCGATGAAGAACCGTTGATACTGCATTTTCGTGCTGAAATCGACTATACTGAGGTTGCATTTTCGTGCGAATATGTTACAATAAGAAATAATTGTAACAGTTCGGTAACTTCACAGTGTCATTATTATGCCGCTTGCATAACGGAGGTGATTGCATGAAAAAAATATCGTATAAAAGGATACGACGAATGATTTTAGCTGTTTGGACTATCATTGCAGTGGTGCTGATTATTGGAATTGCAGTCATATCTCAGGAAAATAATACGGTGCTTCAGGAACACATGACAAAAATTGTACTTGGCTATGTGTTTGGATCTGCTGTTCTTTCCGGTATCGTGTATTTGCTGAAAAAGAAAGAATATGCAGAATGAATGTTAAAAAGAAATGATTTTATCCGCCGCCAGGTTATTCGCCTGGCGGCTTTTGCCATGAAGAGAAGAATAAAATACAACCGTGTTCCTTACTCTGTCTCATACATCATTTTCTCATATTCCTCCACCGGCATCGGCTTTGAGAACCAGTAGCCCTGCGCTTCCTCGCAGCCGGCTTTTTTCAGGATGTCGATCTGTTCTTCGGTCTCGACGCCTTCGCAGATGACGCGGTAGCCGAGTCCTTTGACCATGGAAACGATCTGGTTCAGGAAGTAGATGCCCTTTTCGCTGGCCTCGCAGCGATTGATGAATACGCGGTCCAGCTTGACGGTGTTGACCGGGATCTCCGTGATGGTATTGAGCAGAGAGTAGCCCGCGCCGAAGTCGTCAAGGGAAGTCAGCATATTGACATTCTGCAGATCCTGGAACAGCTGGACGACGTTGCCGTAGTCGGATACGGTCGCGGTCTCGGTCAGTTCAATCTCCGTGAGGGCAGGATCGACATTGTATTTTTTCAGAATATCCAGATAGTGCTTGACGGTGTTGCTGTCGGAAGCGTGCAGGATGGAGGCGTTGATCGAGATCGGCACCTGCTTGCGCCCGAGCTCGTTGTTCTTGGCGAGGAATGCCGCTACCTGTTCGAACACATAGAAATCCAGCTCCGAGATTTTCCCGGTGCGCTCGTAGATCGGTATAAACGAATCCGGCGGCATTACGGTGCCGTCCGCTTTTTCCCAGCGGACCAGCGCCTCGGCGCCGATGACGGAGTAATCCTTCAGGGAATATTTGGGCTGCAGGTATACCTTGAATTCGCCGTTGCGCATGGCGGATCCCATGCTGTTGATGATCTCATTTTCCTCAGCCTGCTCCTGATGGAAACGTTTGTCAAACATGCACGCAGTGAGAGCAGAGGTGTCGTTGATACGGCGGCGGGCACAGTTGGCCGCGTCGATAGCAGCGGCGGCGCTGGTGCAGTCCGGCTCAAGGAAATATATCCCTGACCGCAGCCGGATATTTACATCCGGGAAGAGAGACGCATGAGCGTTTGCAAAGTCTTCGTTGATCTTATTGACATTAGCGACAGCGTTTTCCCGGTCACTATAGGGCATGAACAGGACAAACTGATCGGAAACGATACGGGAAAAATAAGTTTCTTCCGCGTTTTTCATGGTATCAATGATTGCGCTCGCGAATTCGCGGAGCAGGCAGTCGCCCGTGCGGTAGCCGTATTTTTTGTTCAGATATTTGAAATTCATGAAATCGGTGTAAACAACGACATAATCATCACTTGTCCGGGTATGGATGATGTGCGATACCTCATCACGGAACCGGGAGAACGAGAGCAGCCCGGTCAGCGTGTCAAAGCCCGGCGTCACCTCATGCTCTTTCTGGGAATCCTGAATGGCCTGGCTTTTAGCCAGATGCGCGGAAATGATTTTGGTCAGAATTCCAAACAGATGACGCTGCCCGTCTGTCCACTGGCGTTTCTTCCGGCAGTCTACGTAGGAAATCGCTCCTACGTATTTTCCCTCGCAGTATAATGACGCATAAACGACAGTCTTCGCTTCGCCCTGCATCAGCAGTGCGGTCGCCTGCGGTGAGTACATACCCATGTCATCATACTGGAGCACGGTGGTGCCGTCCCGGTCATAGCTGTTAAAAAGAGTGAGAAAATCTTTTTTCTCAAAGCCGGATTCTTCATTCAAAGCTTCCGGAGCGCCTTCGGCACGCCACTGATAATTCCGGTCCGCAGTGCGGTTGCCGGTATCCGTATGTACTACGGTGATCCGGTCCAGATCAAAGCGTGTGCCGATGATTCCCATCACCTGATGCAGCGCTTCGTCAAAACTGTTCATTTTTTCAAAAATCTCAAGAACTGTCGTCACAAGATCGCCCTGCAGATAACGGACGTCAATGTCAGAATGTGCTTTCAGTTCCTCGTGGGCGGAGGATTCTTCATAACGTTTCAGACTGTCGCAGAATTCGTAGCGGTTCCGGCCGTGTTCCTTTGCGCGGTAAAGCGCCCAGTCCGCGTTCGCGAACAGCTGGTCGTAGGTATAGCCGGAGGTGTTTTCCGGGAGAAAGCAGACGCCGATGCTGCAGGTGATCTGCGAATCATTTTCACGGAACCGCAATTCGCGGATCCTTTTTATGATCCCGGTGGTCTTGGAGACCAGAGCCGGATGCGAAATATTCTCCAACAGGATGACAAATTCATCGCCGCCTGCCCGCATGATGACATCGGTCCGGTTGCAAAGACGTGCCAGAAGACTGGCAAGTTCTGTGAGCACCGTGTCGCCGAACAGATGACCGTAGATGTCATTGACCGTTTTAAAATAATCAATATCTACCACGAGGAGACCGCAGGAAGCGTAAGGGTCCTTCAGCCGAAGATAGTCATTGATCTTCTGCTGCCCGTAGGAATGGTTGTACAGCATGGTCAGGGAGTCGCGCTGCGCTTTTTCCTTCAGAATCTCTTCACGTTCGTATTCAAGAGTGATATCCGTGATCGTACCGATCAGAGACTGGTTTTTGGAAAAAGTATCCGGATACGGCGAAAGTGCGAGCACACAGTAGGAAAGACGGCCGTTTACATCCAGCATGCGCACAGATACCGGATCATAGCTTCTTCCATGCATCAGATCGATAAGAGCGGGGCGATCCTCCGCGGAGACTTCCGTATGCTCATCCAGCCGCGCAAGATAGTCGGGCAGCTTTCGGCGGATCTGCAGGCTGTTGTCATAGATCAGCATCAGATCCCTGTCCGGAAAATATTCAAAAAGAAAGATGCCCTGACGGGCAAGAAGCCCTCCAAGTTCACGCAGCTTACGCGTATTGGCTAAAAGCTTTTTGTGGTCTGTGGACTGAATGTTGATACGGTTTTCTGTATCCGGCATGGTGTGGTACCTCGATTTTGGAAGTGCAGAGCTTCAGGGCTGCGCGCCGGCGGTTCTCCGCACTGGTTCATATGGAACTGTAACAGCTGTAGTTTACTGTTTTTATTCTACACTTTTTCGGATGGAGAGTCAATAAATTCGGCCGCATGACAAAGAAATTCT
>JAJQIL010000066.1 GCA_021199235.1 Lachnospiraceae bacterium
AGACACCTGTGAGGCCTGTGACCGGAGGAGAACCTGCGGGGGCTCCTCTTTTTTTTTGTGATTAGGTGGTGGTTTTATGGCAAAGTGCTTTTTGACATACGAGCAGCAGATAGACAAGCTGATAAATGAAAAAGGGCTGCTGATTGCGGATCGCGAATATGCTGAAAATGTGCTAAAACGAACCAGTTATTATTCTTTAATCAGCGGCTATAAGGACTTATTTACCACAATGGAGTTTCATTCTCAATCAGGCTTTTTATATTTTACTTGACAAATGCGCCATATATTCTATAATGGTCTTATACATATGAATAGTTGTTCATTTGTTCATTTAATCATTCAATCATTTAAATCAGAAAGGACGGACAAAGCAATGAAAAAGACCTACAAGATCGACGTAGACTGCGCCAACTGCGCGAACAAGATGGAGGAAGCCGCCAAAAAAACTGCCGGTGTGAAAGACGCGACCGTGAACTTCATGGCACTGAAGATGATCGTGGAATTTGAGGAAGGCCAGGATGCAAAATCCGTCATGAAGGAAGTCCTGAAGAACTGCAAAAAGGTGGAGGACGACTGCGAAATCTATCTGTAATCTGTGGAAAGGGACATGAGCTATGAATAAGAAGCAGAAAAAAATGCTGATCCGGATCCTCGCGGCGGCAGCCCTGATGATACTGTTCTCCTGCCTGCCGATCGACGGGTATCTTCGCTTCGGCCTCTTTATGATTCCGTATCTTGTCATCGGCTACGACATCCTGAAGAAAGCGGGAAAAGGCATCCGCAACCGTCAGGTCTTTGATGAGAATTTCCTGATGGCGGTCGCCACGCTCGGCGCCATTCTTCTCGGGGATTACAGTGAAGGTGTGGCTGTCATGCTCTTCTATCAGATCGGCGAGCTCTTCCAGAGCTACGCGGTCGGCAAGAGCCGACGCAATATCAGCGACCTGATGGATATCCGCCCGGATTACGCCAATATCGAGTGCGATGGGCAGCTGGAAAAAGTCGATCCTGACGAAGTAGAGATTGGCTCAACGATCGTCGTGCAGCCGGGGGAAAAAGTGCCGATCGACGGCATTGTGATTGAAGGAAAGACTGCGCTGAACACCAGTGCGCTGACCGGCGAAAGCCTGCCGCGAGAGGTTGAAAAAGGAGACGAGGTGATCAGCGGCTGCATCAATATGACCGGTCTGATCCGTATCCGTACAACAAAAGAATTTGGCGAATCAACCGTTTCCAAAATACTGGAACTGGTGGAAAATTCCAGCTCGCGCAAATCAAAATCGGAGAATTTTATCTCCAAATTTGCCCGCTATTATACACCCGCGGTCTGCTATGGCGCGCTGGTGCTGGCAATCCTTCCGCCGCTTGTACGTATGCTTTTTATGGGGCTTTCCCCGGAGTGGGGCGACTGGATCTACCGGGCTCTGACCTTCCTTGTCATCAGCTGCCCCTGTGCGCTGGTCATCAGTATCCCGCTTTCCTTCTTTGCCGGTATCGGCGGTGCGAGCAACGCCGGTGTGCTGGTCAAGGGCTCCAATTATCTGGAAACGCTCTCGCAGACGAAAATTGTGGTGTTCGATAAGACCGGCACCATGACAAAGGGCGTGTTTGAAGTAAGCGGCGTTCATCACAACAGCATGGATCAGGAGCAGCTTCTCGAGTACGCGGCACTCGCGGAGAGCGCGTCTTCGCACCCGATCAGCAAAAGTCTGCAGCGCGCTTACGGGAAAGCCATTGACCGCAGCCGTGTCAGCGACATCGAGGAGATCGGCGGCAACGGCGTCACTGCCCGTGTCGATGGCAGGATGGTCGCAGTCGGCAACGCAAAGATGATGAACCGTCTTGGTATCGTCTGGCAGGACTGCCATCATGTCGGTACGGTCGTCCATATCGCCATCGATGGTGAATATGCGGGACACATCCTGATCTCGGATATTGTGAAGCCGACCGCTGTGGAAGCGATACAGAGCCTGAAAAAAGCCAGTGTTGCAAAGACTGTGATGCTCACCGGCGACGCAAAACGTGTCGCCGAGCAGGTGGCTTCTGAACTTGGCATTGATGAGGTTTACAGTGAACTTCTCCCCGCTGACAAGGTGAGAAAAGTCGAAGAGTTTCTCGCAATGAAAAGTGAGAAAGAAAAGCTGGCCTTTGTCGGCGACGGCATCAATGACGCGCCGGTGCTCTCCCGCGCGGATATCGGTATTGCGATGGGTGCGATGGGCTCCGACGCAGCGATCGAAGCGGCCGATGTCGTGCTGATGGACGACGACCCTCTGAAGGTCTCAAAAGCCATCCGCATCTCCCGCAAATGTCTGCGCATCGTATATCAGAATATTTATTTTGCAATCGGCGTCAAGGCTGTCTGTCTCATACTGGGTGCGCTCGGCATCGCCAATATGTGGATGGCCATCTTTGCGGATGTCGGCGTCATGATCCTCGCCGTGCTGAACGCGATCCGGGCGCTGTTTGTAAAAAAACTTTGAGGGGAGTTCTACATGAATGGACTTCGAATCTGCTGCGGTGACCACATATACATGATGGATTGCACACGTAACTGTAAAGGAATTGAACAGCTACAATTTGAGGTGAAATATGTCGGATAAAATAACTGTAAATGACTGCTGCGGCTGCGACGAATATGAGGTACACGAAAACCTTCTGCAGATCGTAAACGAGACCATGCCGGATGAGACAAAGCTCTATGACCTTGCCGAACTGTTCAAAGTGTTTGGCGACTCGACGCGCATCCGCATCCTGTATGTGCTGTTCGAAGCGGAGGTCTGCGTCTGCGACCTGGCATCGGCACTGAACATGAACCAGTCTGCGATCTCTCACCAGCTTCGTATTCTGAAAACGAACCGGCTTGTGAAAAGCCGCAGAGAAGGCAAATCCGTCTTCTACTCTCTCGCTGACGATCATGTGCGGACAATCCTCGCGCAGGGAGAAGAACATATTAATGAAGAATGAAACAATCCGTAAAGATACTGGACTATTACAGTTAAAAAGCTGAAATATCAGGTTCGGAAAGGTAAAAAAGAATGCGCCTTGGCGCATTCTCGCGCCGTTGCTGAGCGCCAGTGGCGCTCGTTTAGCAACGACCGAAGCGGAGCGTAGACGCGGTCGCACTAGCGACGTATTTCCATACGCGCGAGTGCGCTCTCCACTCCGTTCCGGTCGGCGCTAAGCGGATGTCCACTGGACATCCAGCGCCCCCGCGGAGCGTTTTTGCTTTATAGGAACGAAGTTTCCTATAAAGCAAAGAAAGGACGGCTCCGCAAAGTCGTCCTTTTTTATCTTCTTATAACGTGTCATCCATACTGTATGAACAGTTGACTCATCCAAAGTGAACTGCATTACAGCCGCATTCTTTCAATCTTATGTGTATTATGCAGAAAATCCTGTTATGCGTGCAGCCCCTTCGCTACCGCCGGAGCGATCGATACCGATGGCTCACTGTACGGGATCAGTGTTGCCTGCAGCGCATGGTAAATGTCTGATTTTCCGGGCCATACTGTGCCGATCACCTGATTGTTGCGGTCAAGCTGATGGAACCAGGAACCATTCACATGGTCGAGCACCTTTTCGTCCAGATACTGCATAAACTGTGCATAATCTTCGGCATACTTTTCTTTGCCGGTCGCCCGATAGAGGACAGCAGAGGTATTGATCGCCTCAGCGAGCGTCCAGTGCATACGGTCATGAACCACCGGCTTTCCTTCCCAGTCTGTCGTGTAGACAATGCCCGGTGCTCCATCCACATTCCAGGCATCAGTCACTGCCCGGTTGTACAGGTTTTCCGCGGCGGCAATGTATTTCTCCGGCTTGAGGAAGCTCTCTCCCACGACGCCGGTGTGCTCTTCAAAAGCAGGTACGGAAAGCGCCCACTGTGTGATCAGCCGCGCCCACTCTATGCCGTGACCCGGCGTTGCTCCGTAAGGTTTAAATTGATCATCCGGCTTCTCCTTATTGCATTCCAGATCGGGCGTCCAGTCCTTTTTAAAGTGTTCCGGGATGCGCCAGCTGTTCTGCGAAGCCCAGTCAAGGACATGGTTGATGATGCGCTCTGCCCTCACACGGTACATATCGTTGCCGGTCACATCCGCCGCGGCCAGAAAGGCTTCGACCGTATGCATATTCGCGTTCAGTCCGCGATAATCGTCAAGGACTGTAAATCCGGTATTCCAGGTATCACAGGCAAGCCCTTCTTCTTCATTCCAGAAGCGCATATCATAAAGCGCAAGTGCATCACGCAGAAGCTCTTCTGCTCCGGGTCTATGCGCAAGTGTCGCAGAGGCGGCGGCAAGGATCACAAACGCGTGCGCGTAACACTGCTTATCCGGCAGAATCTTTCCATCTGCGGTCAACCCCGGATACCAGCCTCTGTTCATCGAATCATGCAGTTCTCCGTTCAGCCCCTTCAGGGCCGCGTCAACAAGAGCCTCGCTGCCCTCATGCCCGAGCAATGTGCCAATGCTGTAGACATGCGCCATGCGGCAGGTAATCCAGGTCTCTCTCGGCCGGTCCTTCCAGGGCGTCCCATCATCTCCCAGATAATAGGAGCTGCCGCCCGGCGATGGAAACTGATGTCCGAAATTCAGAAGATCCTCACGGATCTCTTTCAGAAAAGCACGGTTTTCCTCTGTATCCAGCCGGTATTTTGCGTTCATCTCACACATGTTCTTATCTCTCCGTTCTATAATAATTTTATTGTATCATCTCAAAAACATATGAATCAGCTTATCAAACAGTTTTTTATAGGGCTGATACCGCATCGGCAGATCAAGCCACAGCTTTTTGTCCACGATGCTCTTGTAATGGGAAAACGTATCAAAGCCCTTTTTGCCGTGATAAGAGCCCATACCGCTCTCGCCAAAGCCGCCAAAGCCCATCTCACTGGTCGCCAGATGAATCACAGTATCGTTGATGCACCCGCCGCCAAATCCGCATTTCGCGGTGACCATCCTCGCAGCACCTTTACTTCGCGTAAACAGATACAGCGCAAGCGGATGCTCCATGGAATTGATCTTTGCGACAGCCTGATCCAGCGAATCATACGTAAGAATCGGAAGTACCGGGCCGAAGATCTCCTCCTGCATGACGGCATCCTCAAAAGTCACATTGTCGATCACGGTCGGTTCGATCTGCAGAGTATCCGGATTCGATTGTCCGCCGATGATGACGCGTCTGCGCATATCCTGTCCGACCGTATTCGTCTTTTCCGTATCCGGCATGACCGTCTCAGTTTCATCTGTGCTCTGCCCTGCCGTAGCTCTATTGGCATTGCCCGATCCGTTCTGGTCCCCGGCGGCCTCGATCAATCCCAGAATACGGTCAAAATGTTTGCGGTTAATGATCTTTCCATAGTCCGGGTTCTCAAGCGGTGCCTTTCCAAACTGTTTCCGGATCTGCAGGCGGATCTGCCGCACCAGTTCATCCTTGATCGTGGGATCGCAGTAAATATAGTCCGGAGCCACACAGGTCTGTCCGCAGTTTAAAAACTTCCCGAATACGATGCGCTTTGCCGCCAGCTTCAGATTCGCAGTGCGGTCTACGATACAGGGGCTTTTCCCGCCCAGCTCCAGCGTTACCGGAGTCAGATGCTCCGAAGCGCGCCGCATCACCTCACGTCCGACGGACTTGCTTCCGGTGAAGAAAATATAGTCAAAATGTTCCTGCAGCAGATATTGATTCTCCTCGCGCCCGCCGGTGACGACCGCCACATAAGATTCATCAAAGCATTCCGCGATCAGCTTTGCGATCAGATCACTGGTATTTGGCGAATAAGCACTCGGCTTCACTACGACCGTATTCCCGGCTGCCAGCGCATCTACCAGCGGATCGAGCGTGAGCAGAAACGGATAATTCCAGGGACTCATGATCAGCACCACACCGTAGGGGGACGGTTTCGTAAAGCTCCGTGAGACAAACTGCGCCAGAGGCGTCCAAACTGTCTTTTCCTTTGCAAATGCTCTCGTATGCTTCAGCATATAGCTGATCTCGCTTAAGGTCAGCCCGGTCTCACACATATAGCCCTCAAACGTACTTTTCCCCAGATCCTTTTTGAGCGCATCATTGATTTCCCGCTCATGCTTCCGGATACAGGCTTTCAGCCGGCCGATCACATTGAGTCTGGCCTCCACATTCAGCGTAGCTCCTGAAGAAAAATACTTCCGCTGTTTTTCCACAATTTCCCGAATCTGAGTCTCTGTCATTCGGTTGTTTCTCCTTTCCTGGTGTCATACCAAAATCGGTCAACTATTCAGAACAGCAGACCACAGGTCTACGCTCCGCTTCGGTAGGCGCTCAGCGCCTGTCTTTTTATTTCGATACTGTTCTGAACTGTTACCCAAGAATTTTATAATAGAACTTCTCCAGTTCCTTCGCATCTATCAGCACCGGCACAGGATACAGAGGATTCGCCTCCTTATCCGCAAAGCGGGCGAGTTTCGGAATATCTTCCTTTTGAAGCTCCGGCACCGTATCTCCGATCCCGAACCGTTTCTTCATATCCTTAATAGCCTGAATAAACGCCTTTGCAGCCTGATCTTCAGGCGTATTTTCGTTGGCTATACCCGCAGCAACAGCCAGCTTTGAAAGCTGCGGATAAATGCAGGGGCCGTACTCCTCCAGCACAAACGGAAGCAGAATCGCGTTTGCCAGACCATGCGGGACATTGTACTCTCCTCCCAGAGAATGAGCGACCGCATGGACATATCCCACATAAGACTTCGTAAAAGCGCAGCCTGCGTAATAGGAGGCGCGCAGCATATTCTTCCGTGCTTTTTTGTTGCTGCCCTTCTGATATGCCTGATCCAGATTTTCAAAAATCAGCCGGACGGCGTCCTCAGCATTCTTACGCGTACCGCGTGTAGTTGTATTGCCGATGTAAGCTTCCACCGCGTGTGTCAGCGCGTCCATGCCGGTCGTCGCCGTAACAAACGGCGGCAGACTTAAGGTCACATTCGGATCCAGCACTGCGTATCTGGGAATCAGGCAGAAATCATTGATCACGTATTTATGCCTGGTCTTCGCATCCACGATCACCGCCGCCAGCGTCGTCTCACTGCCCGTCCCGGCCGTAGTCGGCACCGCGATCAGAAGCGGCAGTCTTCTGTGTACCCGAAGGATGCCCTTCATCTTTTCCAGCGGCTGTCCAGGCTTCGCCACGCATGCTCCCACTGTCTTCGCGCAGTCCATGCTGGAGCCGCCGCCAAAACCGATGATTGCCTCGCAGAACTGCGCATGATAAAGTGACAGCGCTTCCGCAACATTTTCCGTGGTCGGATTTGCGGCTGTCTTATCGTACATCGCATAAAAAATACCGTGTTCCGTCAGTGTCCGCTCCAGTTCTTTTGTCAGTCCCAGAGAGGAAATACCCGGATCCGTGACAATCAGGACACGGGTGCATTTTTTCCGATTCAGTACCACCGGAATCTGTTTTACCGAACCGATGATCTTCGGATTCCGATAGGGCAGGATCGGCAGAGCGATCTTAAAGACCGTCTGGAATACCCGGCAATAAATTTTTTTCAGAGGATTCATATGGTCTCCTTTTTTACGCGTTTTATCATAAACGACGCAAGTTCAAACTGAATTGATTATACAACCTCGCTTCTATATTTTCAACGGATTGAGGAAAGCTTTTCTTTATTTTTTCAGCCTGCTGTTCAGAACAAAAAAACAGCATCGAAAAGAAAAGAATTGCCTTGTATAACCTGAAACGATTTGATATACTCTTTTCAAATCGTTACATATTTGAAAATATAGTAAAAAGGTAACTGCGAAGGGGCCTGAACATTCAAGTGAAAAGAAAGGCGGTATACATGCTGTCAAAGGAAAATGAATTATCGAATGAAGGAAAGCCCGATTCAGAGGTTCAGATTCAGAAAGCACTAGAAAACCATGAATTTATCGCATATTATCAGCCGCAATACAAAGCACTCAGCGGAAAGCTCGCCAGTGCGGAAGCTCTTGCCCGCTGGAAAAAGCCCGACGGAAGCATCGGGATGCCAGGTGAGTTTGTCCCTTATCTGGAGCAGAGCAACCAGATCTGCGAGCTCGACTGGCAGATTCTGAAAGAAGTCTGCCGTTTCTTAAAGAAAAGGCTTGACGCAGGCGAGGAGATTGTCCCCGTCGCGGTCAATTTTTCCAGAAATCATCTGGATGAAGCGGATTTTGCCGAAATGCTCTGCGCGGAAACGGATCGGCTGCAGATTCCACACGAGCTGATCCATGTGGAGATCACAGAATCCTCTCTGGCAAGTGACTCGGAACGGATCATCGCACTTGTCGCTTCCGTCCGGGCGCAGGGATTTCATGTTGCCATAGATGATTTCGGCAGCGGTCTCTCTTCTTTGAGCATGGTGAAAGATGTGGACGCGGATATTTTAAAGATTGACCGCTCTCTTCTCTCCGGAGGTCTTGGCAACGACAAGGATCGTATCGTACTGGAGAGCATTTACGATTTCGCCAAACGGCTGCATCTGACGACCGTGGCGGAAGGCGTGGAGACCCGCGAACAGCTTGGCTTTCTGCGCACCTGCGGCTGTGATCTGATCCAGGGATTTCTATTCGCAAAGCCAATGCCCGAAGAGGACTTTGTCCGTATTCTGAACCGGCAGGCAGCCCCATTGGAAGCACAGGAAAGTGCTTCTGAGGATATCCTCATGATTCAGCCGCGTTCCAGCGCCATGCAGCTGCTCACAGAAGTCATTTTCAAAAGATACCCTCTGGTGATCTTTTCAAACCTGACACGCAACAGCTATTATATGATGACCTATGACAATTTTACGACGACCTCCTGCCCTCCGGCCGGAAACTTTGATGAGCTGATCTTCCATGGGGCGTCTTCCATGCATCCCGAGGATCAGCAGCTGTTTGCCGACACCTTTCACAGCGACGCGCTTCTGGCGGCGTATGAAGCCGGGCAGGAATGTGTCCGCGTCGTGACCAGGCAGATGGGGGACGACGGAATATACCGTGCCGTAGAGACTGCGGATTATTTCGTCAAAAGTCCTGATTCCGACGATATTCTTGTGATTACACTTTGTCAGAACGTATAAATCATGCCGATGGCCTAAGTCAGAATCAGAATCCGCATGCTTAAATTCATGACTCTATGGCTGAAACGGCAGCAAATACCAAAATGCGAAAAAATCCTTGTACGGCACTGTTACAGCAATTTGCAAATGCACCAGCAAAAGACCCGGCACGGCATTACCACCGTGACCGGGTCATTTTTCTCTTACCTTTCTATTTACACTTTCATTTCATCCGGGCATATCAGAACCCCAATCCCCATTATATATAACGATCTTTTTCATACTGTCCTTGCTGCAAGTGCAAAAACATATCATGACGTCTTCCGGCTGGAAAGCACGTCGAAGATAACCGCGATCAGCAGCACAGCGCCCTTTACGACATACTGCCAGGAATCGCCGATACCCATGATCGACATACCCATGTTGATGACACCGAGCAGAAGTGCACCGATGATGACGCCGCCGATCGTACCGCTGCCGCCGTATGCGGAAGCGCCGCCGATGAAGCAGGAGCCGATGGCGTCCATCTCGAAGGAGTTACCGGTCGAACCGTTTACAGAACCGACACGCGCCAGACAGAGCAGGCCGCAAAGTCCTGCAAGCAGACCCATGTTCGCGTACGCGATAAAGTAAACCCTGTCAGTATTGATACCGGAAAGCTTTGTCGCCTTCTCATTACCGCCAACCGCGTAGAAATAACGGCCAAACGCAGTCTTGGAGGTGATGAAATTGTAGATGAGGCAGATTGCTACAACCCATACCAGCATGACAGAAATGCCCTTGTACTGGCAGAGCAGGTTGCAGTACCACAGAAGAAGAACCGAAATCACCGCTGTGCTTCCGAAATCCGCAACTGCGCTGTTCTGGCGATATCCTTTTTTTGCTTTACTTGCGCGGGAGGATATCTTCATATAGAAGAGAACAATCACCGCAATCGCGCCGATCACCAGCGGAGAAAGAATCCGTTCATCCGTATCCAGCCCCGGAATTTTGATGTAGGCAGTAAAGATGTTCAGGAACGCTTTGTTCTGAACGGAAACGGTCTTGCTGTTCAATACCAGACGGCCAAAGCCGCGGAAGATAAACATACCGCCCAGCGTGGTGATGAACGGAGGAATCCGCACATAGCCGATCCAGAAGCCCTGCCAGATACCGCAGGCAAGCCCGATCACCAGGCAGATGATGATCGTCAGATATACATTCATCCCATAGTTGGAAATCATCACGGCCGCAAGTCCGCCGACCAGACAGATTACAGATCCAACCGACAGGTCGATGTTACCGCCGGTCAGGATACAAAGCAGCATACCACAGGCCATAACCAGCACATAGCCGTTCTGCAGCAGCAGGTTGGACATATTCTGCGGATAAAGCAGACGTCCGTCTGTCATAAAATAAAAAATGATAAATACGACCACAAGGGCAATGACCATCGTATACTTGCGGAAAAAACCGGCAATGTCAAATTTGCCCGAACTTACAGATTCATTGTTATTTGCCATGAAAACACACTCCCTTTCAATTTGCAGCAGCGCTCATAATGTAGCCCATGATCTCTTCCTGTGAGGTATTCTTTGCTTCCACCTCGCCGCAGAGTTCGCCTTCGTTCATGATGTAGATGCGGTCGCACATACCGATCAGTTCCGGCATCTCAGAGGAAATCATGATCACAGATTTCCCATTGTCGACCATCTGGTTGATCAGACAGTAGATATCATATTTTGCGCCGACATCGATACCGCGGGTAGGCTCATCCAGGATCAGCACATCCGGCTCTGCGAACATCCACTTGCCAAGAAGCGCTTTCTGCTGATTGCCGCCGGAAAGATTGCCGATCATCTGCTCAATGGAAGGAGTCTTGGTTCCCATCTCCTCCGTCATCTCCTCCGCAGCCTTCTTCTCTGCCGTAGAATCAATAATCCCGTTATTGCAAACCTTATCAAGACGGGCAAGGGTCGTATTAAAGCGGATCGATTCGCCAAGGATCAGTCCGTTCGTCTTCCGATCCTCAGTCACATAGGCGATCTTATTCTTAATCGCCTGTTCCGGTGTCTTTATGTCTACCTTTTTACCTTCCAGATAAACCTCGCCGGAGATATCCGTGCCGTAGCTTCTGCCGAAGATCGACATTGCCAGCTCCGTACGTCCCGCGCCCTGCAGGCCGGAGAAGCCAACGACCTCACCCTTATGTACCTTGAAAGAAATATTGTCATCCACGATCTTCTCCGGATACAGCGGATGGTGTACGGTCCAGTTCTTCACCTCAAGACCAATCTCTTTGCTGACATTGTGTTTGCGCTCCGGATAGCGGTCATCCATAGGCCGGCCAACCATACCCTTGATGATACGGTCCTCACTGAATTCATCTACTCCCTTTACCAGAGTCTCGATTGTCGAACCGTCACGCAGGATCGTCGCCTTATCCGCACAATAAATGATCTCATTCAGCTTATGTGTAATAATGATAGACGTCAGCCCGTCTTTTTTGAACTCGATCAGAAGGTCGAGCAGCATTTTCGCGTCCTCGTCGTTCAGCGAGGATGTCGGCTCATCCAGGATCAGCAGCTTCACGTTCTTTGAGAATGCCTTCGCGATCTCAACCAGCTGCTGCTTGCCGGTACCGATATCCTTGATCAGCGTCTGCGCGGACTCATGCAGGCCGACCTGTTTCATATGCTTTTCGGCGTCGCTGTAGGTCTGATCCCAGTCGATCACGCCGAACTTATTTCGTTTTTCATTTCCCAGGAACATATTCTCACCGATGGTGAGCAGCGGGATCAGCGCCAGTTCCTGATGGATGATCACGATGCCCTTTGCCTCACTGTCTTTCAGCGTCTTGAACTGGCAAAGCTCTCCATTGTAATATATTTCTCCGTCATACGTGCCGGCCGGGTAAATACCGGACAGTACGTTCATCAGAGTCGATTTCCCGGCGCCGTTCTCACCGATCAGCGCATGAATTTCCCCGCGTTCTACGACCAGATTAACATTGTCAAGCGCCTTGACTCCCGGAAATTCTTTGGTGATGGATTTCATCTCCAGAATAGTGTCACCCAAAAGACTTCCTCCTTTCCAATATACCGCCTGTTAACTACTTCGGAAATCGAGTAAGAGACGGCCTGGCGGCCCCTTACTCGCCCGCGCCGGCCGCGAGTGGCAAAGCCACTAACTTCCTTTCGCGGCCGTGCGCATCAAGCGGAAAGGGCGGGACAGCTGCCCCGCCCTTTCACAGGTAAAATCATTTAACAGATCTTTAGCAGATTTGGATTACTCTACTGCTGTCAGATATCCATCCTCGCCCATCTCATACAGGCCGGTATCTACCAGTTCTTCCAGGTTGTCAGCCGTGATCACGCTCGGTACGAGCAGGAAGGACGGGCAAACATTGCCTTCGGAGGTCTCATAGGACTCGGTGTCATATGCGCACTCAATCTCGAAAGTATCGCACAGGGACTCATCGATCGTATCGCCGTTCAGCATTGCCTCAGCAAGTGACAGGGTAACGATAGACTCGTTGCTGACGTTCTTGTAAACGGTCATGGTCTGGATGCCGTCAACGATGTTTGCAAGGTTCGCTACGTCGCCGTCCTGGCCAGTGATGATCACGGTGTTGTCGCCGGCATAGTCAGAAGTGATACCCTGAGCTACACCAAGAGCGGTGGAGTCATTGGAGCAAAGCCATACATCAAGCTGTGTGCCGTCTGCATAGTAAGAACCAAGGATGTTCTGTGCTCTCTCAAGAGCAGTCTGGGCATCCCACTGATCGGTAGCAACCGTATCAAAATCTGTCTGGCCGGATACAACTACCAGTGTACCTGCCTCGATGTAAGGATTCAGGACATCCATAGCACCATTGTAGAAATAAGTAGCGTTGTTGTCTGCCGGGTCACCAGCGGTGATCTCCATGTTGTAGGTAGCATCGCCTGCGTTCTCCAGATCCAGCTGTTCTACGATGAACTCGCCCTGCAGCTGACCTACGGTGTAGTTATCAAAAGATACATAATAGGAAACCGCGTCGTTCATGATCAGACGGTCATACGCGATAACCGGTACTTCCTGCTCCGCAGCCTCATCCATAGCCGTATTAAGAGCCTCGCCGTCGACAGCCGCAACGATCAGGATATCTACCTGATCTGCCAGAAGATTCTGGATATCACTTACCTGCTGGGAAGAATCGTTGTCGGAGTAAACCAGCTCTACCGTATAACCGGCACTCTCGAACTGCTCTTTCAGATACTCGCCGTCACGATTCCAGCGCTCCAGAGACTGAGTCGGCATCGCAATACCGATAACCTGTGCATCTTCCTCTGCTGCTGCCGGTACTGCGATTGCACCGAGAGCCATAACTGCTGACATAGCGATTGCCATTTTTCTTAACTTCATGTTTCTACCTCCATTCGATATTCTGTGGTTTCGCACCCCTTTTCGGAAAGAAACCATTCTGTTTTTTCCAAAAAGCTGTGCTAAATGTCCACGTTTTTGGTATTTGCATCGTACCACATGTACAAATTGCATAAAAGAGAATCTCTTGTCCTGAAACTGTAAATTCTTTCAGGCCAAATTTTTTCAATTATAAAAAAACTGGACATTTTTGCGATTTCGTAAAAAAATCCACAAAAATTTACATTTTTCAGATAGGAAAATATACAGTTTTATGATAGAATGGTTTTCATGAAAAAATCTTCCTTAATTATAACGATCATTTTAATATTCTGCGTCCTGCTGCTTTCCATCGTCTGGTCGCATTTTCACAACAGTCTTGACGCGCTTGACCTGCCCGACACATCCACGGCCGAGACCTATGACCGGCATTATGTGCTGATCCCGGATGCGGAAAATTCCGTCCTCTGGCAGGCGATCTACGAGAGCGCGGATCAGGAGGCAGCGGAAAACAACGCGTATCTGGAGCTGTTAAGTCAGGATGCCGGGAGTTCCTATACGAACGCGGATTATCTGCGCATTCTGATTGCCTCAAAAGTCGACGGCATAATATTGAAGCCGGACGGCACAGACGAAGTGCGCGATCTCATCAACGAAGCGGTAGAAGCCGGCATTCCGGTCGTCACCGTCCTTGAAGATGATTCTGACAGCGATCGGATCAGCTACGTGGGCCTGAACAGCTATCAGCTGGCCGATACCTATACGGAGCTTTCCCTTTCCGCCCTGGACGGGACGGATGGGGAGATCATGATCCTGCTGGACGCGGAATCCGTCAACCCGATCCAGTCACTCGCCGCCGCGCAGCTGACCAGAACCATCGAGCAGGGGAAGGCAGACGGACAGGATGTCACTGTCTCTTTGTATTATCTGGAGAGCTCGTCCGACTTTGACTACGAGGAAGGCATTCGCGAGCTTTTTGTCAACCGCTCTCCGCTTCCGGATGTTCTGATCTGCATGGATGAAGTCCTGACGGAATGTGCCTATCAGGCGCTGATCGATTACAACGAGGTCGGCAATGCTTCCATCATCGGTTTCTATTATTCCGACCAGATTCTGGAAGCGATTGAGAAAGGCATCATCCCTGCCACGCTGGTGGTTGACACCGCTGAAGTCGGCACTTACTGCATTGACGCTCTCAATGAATACCACACCCTCGGTCATACCAGCAGCTATTACAGCGTAAACCTAAGTCTGATCACGCAGGACAATATTGCAGACTACCTTGAAGATTCCATGGAAGAGGAGGAATAATGCCATGAAAAAGAAGCGTCCTCTCTCCTTCTTTTCTTCCATCCAGACCCGTATCAATGCCGTGATCATTCTTGTTCTGGCGATCGTACTGGGCATGAACCTGTTCCTGATCAATGAGATCAATTCTGCCGTCCAGCGGATCGACTCTGTCTTTACCAGTAATGTCGCGGTCAATACGCTCTCCGACACGCTTGAGCAGATCCAGAATTCTGTCTATGAATATCTGAATGCCAAAAGCAGTGCCGCTCTGGAAGATTATTACAACTATGAACAGGAATACCGCGCGCTTCTGGAAGAGCTGAACAACGAAAATGTCGACAGTGAGATCCTGATGCTGGAAAAAAATATCCGCAACATGTCCGAGACTTATCTGGACCAGACCTCTGTCACAGTACAGGCCAAGCGCGGACGCAATGTGGAACGGTACAAGGAATCCTATGAGCTGGAAACACAGCTGTTCGAGTACATCAACTCTTACATATACCGGCTGAACAATCTCCTTTTCAGCCAGAACTCAACGAATTATCAGGCTCTGATCTCCTCCATGCAGATCCTTGAGAGAGGAAGCCTGATCATCATGCTGGCCGTGTTTATCATCTGCATGCTGCTCATCACGATCCTCGTGCACAATATGATCCGCCCGCTGACGGTTCTCTCTACAACAGCACACGAGGTGGCCGGAGGCAATCTGGATGTTCCGCAGCTTCCCGTCGTCTATGAAGACGAGGTCGGCGTCGTGACCCGCGGATTCAACCAGATGCTTGCCAGCATCCGCGAGTACATTGACCGCTTAAAGGACAGCATGGAAACGGAGGCGCAGCTCAAGGAACGTGAGCTGCTGATGGAAGCGCACCTGAAGGAAGCCCAGCTGAAATATCTGCAGGCACAGATCAACCCGCATTTTCTCTTCAACTCCCTCAATGCCGGGGCACAGCTCGCGGCCATGGAGGACGCGGAAAAGACCGGGATCTTTCTGGAGCGGATGGCTGACTTTTTCCGCTATAACGTCCGCAAAATGTCCGGTGACGCGACGCTGGATGAAGAGATTCAGTCTGTCGACAATTACATTTATATATTAAACGTCCGTTTTGCCGGAGATATCACTTATCAAAAAGAAACAGACACGGACATCGACGGCATCCGGATTCCCAGCATGATCCTGCAGCCCATTGTAGAAAACGCGGTACAGCACGGCATTCATGACAATCTGGGGGAAGGCTGTATCACTCTGACTGTCAGGCGGCCCGATGAAAACCTCCTTGAAATCTCGGTGCGGGATAACGGCGTCGGCATGACACAGGAAAAGATCCGTGATATTCTGGAGGATAACCTCACTCCTTCCGAAGAAGATTCCGATTCCACCGGAGTCGCCATGTCCAACGTGATTCACCGGCTGGAACTGTATTATAATCAGAAAAACCTGCTTCACATTGAGAGTGACGGACCCGGCTGCGGCACAGAGGTCATTCTCACGCTTCCGGTAACGTCTCCTGAAACATGATCTTTTTGCCGCTCATATTTTTTGATATTAGTAATTAACCGTTACAATAATTACAGAATGAAGAATAACATCTTCTGACAACTGTACTGCAATCATGCTTCAGGCTTCGAAAGGAGTATACAATGTATCGAATCTTAATCGCTGATGATGAGGGTCTCATGCTGGAATCCCTGAAAACAATGATTCTCGGACAATACAGCGACCGCTGCGAGCTGGAAACAGCCAAGACCGGCCGGGTTGTGATTGAAAAGACGGAAAGCTTTCATCCGGATATCGTCTTTCTCGATATTCAGATGCCCGGCATCAACGGCATTCAGGCCATGAAGGAGATCCGCAAGTCCAACAGCACTGCCCTCTTTTATATCATTTCCGCCTACGACAAATTTGATTACGCGAAAGAGGCCATTGACCTTGGTGTAGAGAAATATCTGACAAAGCCGATCTCCCGCAAAACGATTCTTGCCACCGTGGAAGAAGCGATGCAGAAGGTGGATCACAACCGGGCGCTGCGCAGCTCCCAGCTGCAAATTCAGGAAAAGCTGGAGATCATCGTGCCGGTCGTAGAGCAGAGCATCATCACCAATCTGCTCTTCCAGACAGAAATGCAGGACGTCGGTTACTATCTGCAGCTTCTGGATATCAGTGAAAGCTATGGTTCCATCCAGATTGTCCAGTTCGGCACCGAATACGATAACGGCAAGCTGGTCAGTCCTGTGCGGATGAGTGTGCAGGCACAGGATTTTTATCCGGAATTCCGAACACTGGTCAAGGATTCCCTCAACTGTCTGGTAGGACCCGTGATGTCCAACCGCATCGTGCTTCTGATTCCTCATCAGGACGAACAGATTTCCTATGAGAACCGCATCCGCATCGTGGAAAACGCCAGACAGCTGGCCGCACAGCTGGAGGAACAGCTGAACGCCAGATTCCGCATCGGCATCGGCCGGGTACACAAAATGGAAGATATCCAGCTCTCCTACCGCGAAGCGCTGCGCTCTTTAAACAACAGCAAAAGCCATGTCATCCACATTGACGACCTGCAGTCCGGCGGCGTCTACGAGCAGGAGTTTCCGGAAGAGACCGAACGGCGTCTCTTTCGTTTTCTGGAGTCCGGCAACACCTCCGCGATGCTGGCTGAGCTGAATCTGTTTTTTGACTGGATGATACAGCATTATCCGGACGACCGCGGAAACATCTGCCTGAAGGTGCTCGAATACATCATACAGGCGGAAAAGATCGCGTTCGAATCCGGCACCGTCAACTACAATTTCAGTGACCGGAAAGAATATCTGGCTACTGCCATCTCGTTTACCGATTATGAATCTCTGCGGCGCTGGTTCGCAGAAAAAATGGCAGCCGCCTGCGACACCATCCACGACTACCGCGAATCCCAGTCCAACTCGGTCGTCAAAAAGGCGCAGAACTACATAAGGGAAAACTACAGCCACGACATTTCCCTTGACGACGTCTCCCGCGCGGTCAACATCAGCCCCTATTATTTCAGCAAGGTGTTCAAGGAGGAATCCGGCGAGAACTTTATCGAATACCTGACGCGCGTGCGTGTGGAAAAGGCAAAGGAACTGCTTCAGGATCCGGACTTAAGTATCAAAATGATCAGTTCCCTGTGCGGTTATTCCGATCCGAATTATTTCAGCCGGCTATTCAAAAAACAGACAGATATGACGCCGCGCGAATATCGGATGAGCCTGCAGGGATAAACATAATGCTGACGATTATCGCTGCGGTAATTTACAGTATTCCGGATTCTCTTCGGTGATATGCAAAGATAAGGATAAAGAGGTGTCGACAATGTACAGAAATCCTGTTGATGCAGGTTTAAGCAATATATATTTTCATACTTCTAAATGCAAAATAATATTCGGAGGAAAAGCAGCCGACACGTACTCCACAGAACCGAAAATAAATCTGTGGCGACTGCGCAGCCTTGCGCTGCTTCTTCTGATGACCGCCTTGCTGCTCTCCTTAAGCGGCTGTTCCGAGCAGGAACCCGTCACAGAGACGGAACAGTCCGAGACCGAGGAACGCCTGCAGATCGGCTTAAGCTTTGACTCCTTCGTAATCGAGCGCTGGCTGCGCGACCGCGATATGTTTGTTTCCACTGCCCAGAGCCTCGGCGCGGATGTAAATGTACAGGTGGCAGGCGGCGACAGCGAAGAACAGATCTCACAGATAGAATACTTTATCCAGAAAGAAATGGACGTCATCGTCATTATCGCTGTCGACGGAGACGCATTAAAGGACGTTGTAAACGAAGCCATCGACAGCGGCATCCGGGTCATCTGCTATGACCGGCTGATCCCCGACGTGGATGCTGATCTGTACATCTCCTTTGACAACTTTGAAGTAGGTGTACTGATGGCGAAAGCGCTGATCAACGCCTGCCCGGACGGCGGAGAAATCTTCGCCATCTACGGCTCTCCGACTGATCTGAATGTCACCGATGTCGAAGACGGCTTTACCTCCACCTTAAAAGGCAGCGGCCTTGAAATCGTCTACTCCGCCTACTGCGACAACTGGCTCGCCGAGCTCGCTTTCGACTATGTAAACGAAGGTCTGGAAGTCTCGCGCGACATCGTGGCGGTCATGTGCGGCAATGACGACCTCGCCAGCCAGGCCATCAAGGCACTCTCCGAAAACCAGCTTGCCGGTCAGGTCACTGTCGTCGGCCAGGACGCCGAACTCTCTGCCTGCCAGCGGATCGTCGAAGGGACACAGGAAATGACCGTCTACAAATCCGTGGAGGAACAGGCCATGGTCGCAGCGACTCTGGCGGTCGCGCTCGCCCGCGGCGAAGACATCACCTCTGATTCCTGCGCCTACCCGGTCACCGAGACCGTCACGTCCGGCTCTTTTGAAGTGCCCTACTACAAGCTGGATCCGGTGGCTGTGACAGCGGAAAATATCGACGAGGTCATCATCGCCGGCGGATACCATTCACGGGATGACGTGTACCTGAATATCCGCAAGGAGACAGAAACCGAATAACGCCAATCTGAATCGTTACAATCGTTCTTGCTTATTATACAACTTTGTGGTAAGCTTTCCACAGTTACATGTAATGTTTTTAAATGCAATTTTCAAGGAGGACGCAGCATGAGTACAAAAAGACTTCCGATAGGAGTGGAGGATTTTGCGGACTTTCATCGAATGAATTATTACTATGTTGATAAAACAGGTTTTATAAAAGAACTTCTGACTAATCCTGGTAAGGTAAATCTTTTTACACGCCCCCGCCGATTTGGAAAAAGCCTGAATATGAGTATGCTCAAATATTTTCTTGAAATAGATACGGATCAGAGTCTGTTTGATGGTCTTTCTATCTCAAAAGAAGCCAAACTGTGTGAATCCTTTATGGGCCAGTATCCCGTGATCTCCATCAGTCTGAAAACCGCCCATGGGAACAGCTATGAGTTTGCAAAAAACGAACTCTGTACAATTATTGCAAAAGAAGCGTTAAGATTTCCATTTTTATTAACAAGCGAAAAACTGACAGGCAATGAAAAAAAATTATATGAGCAGCTGGTCAGGGTCGACGACTCATTAAAAAGCACCTTTGCCATGTCCGAGTCTACAATCACCGGCAGTCTGAATACCTTATCCCGGCTTTTGGAAAAACATTATGGCCGGAAAGTGATCATTCTGATTGATGAATACGACGTGCCTCTGGCAAAAGCGAATGAACACGGCTACTATGACAAGATGATCGTTCTGATCCGAAATATGTTAGATGCCGCTTTAAAAACGAACGACAGCCTGTTTTTTTCGGTAATGACAGGCTGCCTCAGGGTTTCAAAAGAAAGTATCTTTACCGGATTGAACAATCTGAAAATATACTCCCTTCTGGACGCGGAATGTGACGAACAGTTCGGCTTTACTGATGCGGAAGTACGTGAAATGCTGGACTATTATGGACTTTCCGAGTACTACGATACTACAAAGGAATGGTATGACGGATACAAAATATCCAATGCATATGTATATAATCCGTGGGATGTCATCAACTGGTGCAACCAGTTACTGAACAGTCCAAATAAAAGACCTAAGAGCTATTGGAAAAACTCCAGCGGTAATGAAGAAGTAAAAAGATTCATCCGCTGCATGGGCAGCGGTGTAACCAAAGCTCAGATTGAACGTCTGATTGCCGGTGAAACCGTGCAGAAAAAAATCGAAGAACAGTTGACCTATAATACAATATACGATAACGTGGAGAATTTGTGGAGCCTTCTTTTCGCGACCGGATACCTGACTCCAGGCGAACTGCCATCCGGAAATCTGGTTCGTCTTAAAATTCCAAACAACGAAGTCCGAGAAATCTTCAGCGAATTTATTCTGGACTTATTTGAAGAAAAAGTGGCAGAAGACGGCACTTTAGTGACAGAATTCTGCACTGCACTGAAGAATGGTGATACAACCGATGTCGAGCGGGTGTTCACAAAGTGTATGGGAAAGACGATCAGTATCCGCGATACCACTGTCAGAAAAGAATTTAAGGAAAACTTTTATCACGGCCTGATCCTTGGAATTATGTTCTATAAAAGCGACTGGGGCGTCAGCTCAAATGGAGAAGCGGGCGACGGATTCTATGACATTCAGATTGAAATCGAAGAGGAAGGCATCGGTATTATCATCGAGGTGAAATATGCGGAAGGCGGGAATCTGAACGCAGCATGTAAGGAAGCTCTGGATCAGATTAATAAAAATAATTATACCGCTGAACTGAAAGAGGATGATATGCATAAAATTCTCAAATACGGCATTGCCTGCTATAAAAAGCAATGCCAGGTCGTTATGGAAAAAGAAGTCTGGTATTAAAATACGGCTTAGCAGAAAGTGAGGCCACAGGATATGACACTTACACAGCTTCTCTACGCAGTTACAATCGCGGATATGAAATCCATGAATAAGGCAGCAGCCGCGCTCTATGTCTCGCAGCCGGCGCTCTCAGCGGCGATCCGGGATCTGGAGGACGAGCTCCATATCGAGCTGTTTATCCGCTCCAACCGGGGAATTATGATCACACCGGAAGGTACGGAATTCCTGCGCTATGCCAGACAGATGTCCGAACTGCGGCGCATGATTGAGGAGCGTTACGCCGGAAAAGAGATGAAAAAGACATTCAGTGTTTCCACCCAGCACTATTCCTTTGCAGTGGAAGCCTTTATCGAACTGGCCAAAAAATTCGGCATGGATGAGTATGAGTTTGCGATCCATGAGACGAAGACCGGAGAAGTGATCGAGAACGTGCGCAATTACCGCAGTGAGATTGGTGTGCTGTATTTAAATGATTTCAATGAGAAAGCCCTGCGGAAGATTTTCCAGGAAAATGAAGTCGAGTATTCTTTTCTGTTTCAATGCGGCATCTCTGTCTATTTAAGCCAGTCGCACCCGCTGGCAAATAAAGAGCGGATTTCTTTTGACGAGTTAAAGCCCTACCCCTGCCTGTCCTTTGAACAGGGCGAAAAAAATTCCTTTTATTTTGCAGAAGAGGTCTTAAGCACCTGTGAGTACAGCCAGATCATCAAGGCAGACGACCGCGCAACCATGCTGAATCTGATGGTCGGACTGAACGGCTACACACTCTGCTCCGGCATCATCTGTGAAAAGCTGAACGGCGAGCAGTATATGGCGATCCCGCTTGATACCGACGACACGATGAATATCGGCTATATCAAGCGGAAGGGAATGCCCTTAAGCCTGCTCGGCGAGCAGTATCTGGAGTTGCTGAAAGGATACAGGAAATATGTGATCTGAATTTTTTTACTCCTCCAGCATCTCGTTCATTGTGCGCCAGCCAAGCATGGCGCATTTCACACGCGCCGGCATATGGGCGATATCCTGCAGGGCTCCGGCTTCTTCAAGTTCGTCGAGTTCTTTCTCGCTGATCTCCCCGTGGATCATCCGTTTGAAGATGTCGGCGAGGCGCTTCGCTTCCTCAGTGGATTTTCCGATGATCAGATCGAGCATCATATCCGCGGACGCCTGAGAGATGGCGCAGCCGTCGCCGACAAAGGAACCATCCACGATCTTGCCGTCTTCCACCTTCAGATGCAGGAAAATGTCATCTCCGCAGCTCGGATTGACGCCCTCGAGCACCAGATTGGCGCCTTCCAACTCATGCTTATGGCCCGGATGCTGATTGTGATCGATCAGAATCTCGTTGTAAAAGGTCCTATTCTCCATATCCCATGACCCTCCTTACCTGTCCCAGCGCTTCCGTGAAACGCAGAATTTCTTCTTCTGTATTGTAAAACATCAGGCTGGCTCTGGTCGTGGAGCCGACCTTCAGCTGCTGCATCAGCGGCTGTGCGCAGTGATGTCCGGCGCGCACAGCGATCTTCGACGCGCTTAAAATTTCAGAAATATCATGCGGATGAACGCCGTCCACCGTGAATGTGAGGATTCCGTGGTGCTCTGCCGGATTCTCGC
Source organism: Lachnospiraceae bacterium (assembly GCA_021199235.1). Classification (GTDB taxonomy): domain Bacteria; phylum Bacillota; class Clostridia; order Lachnospirales; family Lachnospiraceae; genus Choladousia. The sequence goes on from JAJQIL010000066.1 coordinate 22,681, forward strand.
TTCCAATGATGTGCACGCCTGGAATCTCTTTCATGCGCTCATAAGCAAATGCGGTCAGCGCCTGTTCCCGCTCTTCGATCCAGTCAAATCCAAGCCGCTGCATGTAGCGGATGGCCTCGGCCAGTCCGACGGCTCCGCCCGCGTTTACTGTGCCGGCTTCAAACTTGTGCGGAAGCTCCGCATAGGTCACCTTGTCGCGGGTAACGGACTCGATCATCTCCCCGCCGCTTAAAAACGGCGGCATCTTTTTCAACCATTTCTTTTTCGCATATAAAACGCCAATCCCATCGGGAGCGAGCATCTTGTGACCCGAAAACGCAAGAAAATCGACATCCAGCTTCTGTACGTCAACCGCCATGTGCGGCACACTCTGCGCACCGTCCGCTACGATCACGATCCCCCGCTCATGACAGACTTCGGCAAACCGATGGATGTCATTTTCCCGGCCGAAGACATTGGAAACCTGTGTGATCGCGACCAGCCGTGTACGCTCGTTAAGAACGGCGCAGAGCATTTCCTCTGTAAAGGTTCCGTCGTCCGCGCATTCCAGATAGACCACCTTCGCGCCCGCACGCTCCGCTGCCTGCCTCCACGGAAGCATGTTGCTGTGATGCTCCGCGATACTCACCACAACCTCATCCCCCGGCTGAAACAAAATGCTGCCAAGACTGTACGCCACCAGATTCAGACTTTCCGAAGCGTTCCGCGTGAAAATGATCTCCTCCGTACTTGCTGCGTGAATAAAGTCTTTCACTGTTTTACGCGCATCCTCATAAGCCTCCGTAGCTTCCTCGCTTAAGGGATACAGACCGCGAAATGGGTTCGCGTTTTTCTTCTCATAAAAGTCGCGGACCGCGTCCAGTACCTGCACAGGCTTCTGCGAAGTCGCCGCGTTGTCCAGATACGCATAATCCGTGTTTTGAAGCAGGGGAAAATCCCTGCGGATGTCCTCTATATTCCATTTTTCCGTTGCTGTCGCCATGGATGGTTTTCCCTTCATTTGTATGATGCCAGGGTCGAAGCACAAAGTGCGGAGAAATCCGTTGGCATCATCTATTGTAATTACTTTTGTCAAAAAAATATAATCAGCCCAGATACCCCTGCACGAGCTCCTGCGTTTTCTCATCCACTATCCCGCTGCAGATGGCATCGATCCGCGCCCGCGCCATCATCTCGTAGATCTCTTCCTCAGCAATCCCGCGTGAGGACAGATAGAACAACAGCGCTTCATCCAGTTTACCAATCGTCGCGCCGTGGTTGCCTTCCACATCCTCCTCCTCGCAGAGGATCAGCGGAACCGTGCGGTTAATGACGTTGTCCGAAAAGAGAAGCACATCCTCTTTTTCATCGCCTTTCGCGCCCACCGAGCCATTGCGGAAGTCAATCGTGCCCCGGAACAGCTTCTGCGATTCGCCGCGCAGTACGCCGGACACGTCCATGCGGCTGGTGGTCTTCGCACCGGTATGATAAGCCAGATAATTCAGATCCAGCTTTTCTTTTTTATCAAGCAGATAGCCGACCTTGCTCTCCAGAGAGCTTGCTTTCGCACCGAGATCCGTGCGCATTCCCATATAGGTATCTCCGCCGCCAAGCACAACCTGTACCGTGTCAATAAGAGCATCTTCCCCACAGTCCGTGCCGACGTCATTAAGAAACGTAAAGTTCTCCGGCAGACGCTGGATCTGTACCAGATGAACCTTCGCGCCCTTTTTAGCGGAAATCTTCGTCTGGATTGCGGCAAAGCCGGAAAGCTTCGAATCCGAAACGGTTGGGTACTCTGACTGTTCACAGCCAACTCTGTCATCAGCTGCTGTGTTGCCCGGCTTAGAGCCATTCGTCTCATCATCCGTTAACTTTCCATGAGCAGAATCCATATCTGCCCCGCGAAAATCCATGATCACTGTGATCTCGCTGTCTTCCTCCGCACAGATACCGATGAGGTCTTGCGCCGGGGCATCCGGCTCATACGTAAAATGCAGGCGTACCGGCGCGCTTTCCTTCACACCGGCCGCAATCGTCCAGGTATGAAGGTCTGTCGGATTTTTTGCCATCAGTTGATCCATGTCCGCGCCCATACCGCCCGGAATCTGAAGAAGCTCTGCAGACAACGTACCAGCATCAGGCTGTTTTTTGTTGTCACAATTCCAGACATCGCGGCTTATCACCTGCTTTTCTATTGTTTCCGGCGTCTCGTCCTCCATCCTTCCGGCCTGTAAGGCAGGTACGCCTTTTACGGTGGCTTCATTTACATGCAGCCAGTTCCAGGTCGGGGCGGGCAGCCGGTTGATCGTCATATCCATTTCCATCACAATTCTCCTTTGAATAATCCTTACCCGATGCTTCCCTTCATTTCCAGACGAATCAGGTTGTTCATCTCCACCGCGTATTCGACCGGAAGCTCCTTGGAAACATTATCGGCAAAACCGCTGACGATCAGCGCTCTCGCCTCGTCCTCCGGTATGCCGCGGCTCATCAGGTAAAAGACCGCATCGTCACTGATACGCCCGATCCTGGCCTCATGTCCGATATCCGCGTCGCTTGTGCGGATGTCCATCGCCGGTACCGTGTCCGAACGGGATATCCGATCCAGCATCAGCGACTGACAGGACACTGAGGATTTGCTGTGCTTCGCTTTGGGCATGACCGTCACCGAGCTCCGGAAAGTGCTGATGCCGCCGCCCTTTGAAATGGAGCGCGTATTCATATAGGAAGAAGTGTTAGGCGCAAGATGCACCATCTTCGCGCCGGTATCCAGATTCTGTCCTTTTCCGGCAAAGGTCACGCCGGTAAATTCCGCTCTCGCTCCGTCCCCGGCAAGAACACTCATCGGGTACAGATAGGAAACATGGGAACCAAAGGAACCGGACACCCACTCGATCTTTCCTCCCGCCTCTACCCTTGCCCTTTTGGTATTCAGGTTATACATATTCCTGGACCAGTTCTCGATCGTCGAATAGCGCAGTCTGGCATTTTTCCCGACAAAAAGCTCCACGCAGCCCGCATGCAGGTTGGCAACGTTATACTTCGGTGCCGAGCAGCCTTCGATAAAGTGCAGGTCGGCTCCCTCGTCCACAATGATCAGCGTGTGCTCAAACTGCCCCGCTCCCGGAGCATTCAGCCGGAAATACGACTGCAGCGGAATATCCACCTTCACGCCGGGCGGCACATAGACAAACGAGCCGCCGGACCAGACTGCCCCGTGCAGCGCCGCAAACTTGTGATCGCGAGGCGGCACCAGTTTCATAAAATGACTTTTTACCATATCAGCGTATTCGCCGGTTAAAGCGCTTTCCATATCAGTGTAAACCACACCCTGCGCCGCGACCTCCGCCTTGACGTTGTGATAAACCAGCTCAGAGTCATACTGCGCGCCGACACCGGCCAGCGATTCACGCTCTGCCTGCGGAATGCCGAGCAGATCAAACGTCTTTTTGATATCCTCCGGCACATCCTCCCAGTTCGCCTTCATATTCGTATTCGTCCGCACATAGGTCGCGATTTTATCCATATTCAGACCATCAATCGAAGGTCCCCAGTCCGGCACCGGAATCTCATTATAAATCTCAAGAGACTTCTGCCGGAATTCCCGCATCCAGTCCGGATCGTGTTTTTCATCGGAAATCTGTGCGACAATCTCCGGCGTCAGCCCTGCCTGCAGCCGGTAGACATCTTTTTCTTCATTTTTAACATCATAAATACTGCGGTTGACGTCCTCAACCCAGGTCTTTTCTTTCATCCTCTGCTGCTCCTTAAATCATTTATCCACGGTTCCCGTCAGAAACTGCGGGCGCAGGCCTCGCATCATGCGAAAACATGATTCTGTATGCGCACCCCACAGCCTCAGAGTTGTCTATCAGCCCTGTTCGAACCGCTCGAAGCCATTCTCATTAATCTCATTTACAAGGGAACCGTCGCCTTCAGCCACGATCCGTCCGTTCACAAGCACATGCGTGACATCCACATGCAGAGACTCCAGAATCCGGGTGCTGTGAGTAATGATCAGCAAAGAACCATCCTTATCCTTCTGGTACTCTTCCACACCGCGGGATACGGTACGTACCGCGTCCACATCCAGTCCGGAATCCGTCTCATCCAGAATTGCCAGCTGCGGCTTCATCATCAGAAGCTGTAAGATCTCCGCTTTCTTCTTCTCGCCACCGGAAAAGCCGACATTCAGATCACGTTTTGCGTACGACTTATCCATCTGCAGGATCTCCATCTTTGCCTCAAGCTCCTTCCGGAAGTCCCACAGGCGGATACGCTCCCCGGTGCGCTGCTCCAGCGCGCTGCGGATAAAGTTGCTGAGCGTGATCCCCGGCACTTCAAGCGGATTCTGGAATGACAAAAACAATCCGGCTTTCGCGCGGTCTGACACAGATACCTCATTCAGATTGTTTCCATCAAACAGAATCTGGCCTTCTGTCACCTGATAGCCGGGATTGCCCATCAGCGCATAGCCGAGCGTGGATTTCCCGGCACCGTTCGGTCCCATCAGCACATGGGTCTCGCCCTTGCCAATCTCAAGGTCGATCCCATGCAAAATCTCTTTTTCTTCTACTCTGACAGATAAATTCTTTACCTGTAATAATTTTTCAGACATGCCGTTCCTCCTAAACTCTCATGCCTGCTTTGCAGGCACCACTACGTGTAAAAGCTGATTGCTCCGTTCCTTCGGAACTCTCGCAATCACCACCGGTATTCGTAATCCGCTCATTTTTCTTCGAAAAAATGGCTACTTACTCATACCGGTTTGGTCGTCTAATGTCCAGTCTCTTTGCCATGCAAGCATGGCTCGAGACTTGCCATTGACAACGCTTTTACAGTAAATCCCGAGTATTTTACTCGGATATCGGAGTGTATTATATACCCGGCATGTCATTCTTGCAAGAGTTAACTTCCCTGTTTTTGCTTCTTTTTATAGTCAAGACGGATCCTGTCCGTGATCAGTGCGATGAATTCGGAATTTGTCGGTTTTCCCTTGCCATTGCTCACCGTATAGCCGAAAAGCTCTTCGATCGTATCCACTTTCCCCCTGCTCCAGGCGACCTCGATCGCGTGGCGGATCGCCCGCTCGACCCGGCTCGGTGTCGTCTGATGCCGTTTCGCAATGGACGGATAAAGAATTTTCGTGATCGAATTAAGCATTTCCGCGTCCGCGACAGACATCATGATCGCGTCACGCAGATACTGGTATCCTTTAATATGTGCGGGGACACCAACCTCATGAATGATGTTCGTCACATCGCTTTCCAGATTGCGCTCCATGTATTCTTTCTGACTTTCCGCCGCTGACAGTTTGCGGATCCTTGCCGCCATATGCTCTGTGCGGCTGCGGACCCGTTTGATGCGGTTCACCAGAGTATCATTGTCAAACGGTTTTAAAATGTAATACTCCGCTCCCAGGTCAAACGCGTCCTCCGTCGTTTTTTCCTGACTGACCGCAGAGACGACAATAAACGCCGGTTTCTTTCCTTCAGGATCCCGATTTACACGATCCATCACCGCCAGTCCGTCAAGCTTCGGCATAATAATGTCAAGAAGTACGACATCCGGGTGTTTCTCTCTGATGATTTCGATCAGTTCTTCCCCGTTTCCCGCCTTACCGACAACCTCCAGTTCCTCATCACTGCTGACAATATGATCCAGCATCTGCACCATTCTGTCATTGTCATCCGCAATTGCCACATTCAGCTTGTCCATCACTTATACTCCTCTCTTCCTCTCTGATTCTGTTTCGACCGGAGGCTTCATTATTATATCTGCCGTACGACAGGATTCGCAAGGGAATCTTCTCGACCGAATTCAGCAGCATCCGCCACCAGTCTGCGTGATTTCTACACGATTGACAATATACAGAAACGTTTGAGACGTCGAATTGTGACAGGTTTTTGGAAAAAAAATCAAAAAAAGTAAAAATTTTTTTCTCTTGTACCGATTATGGATTCTGTGTTATACTGTCGCGGTAAATGTATTGTATCCCGCATCGGGGAATTCGCAGATTCATGATGCCGGGGACAGAGGCAAATAAAGCCTGATCGTTATTACTCAGGACAATACTTCACATTTCCTGTGAGCTGCTGAACAATTACGGCTGAACAGTCACAAACAGTCCATCATTAAACAGACAGCATGATACCGCAGCGCACATCCTACCGGATTTCGGAGGGTAGCGGCGCGGAGGGTTCCGTATCGTCTGTGATGATCCTGAGTCAGACTTCTTATCTGCCATTGTCTTTGATCCTGTTTTCTGGCTTTTGCTATCTGCTTTCCTGAACAGGGAATAATAACAGGAGGACATTCAAATGAACACAAACAAAAGCTTTAACACCTCGCAGCTCGTCATTCTCGGCCTCATGACCGCTATTCTGCTTCTCATGGCCTACACCCCGCTCGGTTATCTGAATATCGGACCGCTGGCAATTACGTTCAACGTGATTCCTGTCGCGATAGCCGCCATCACTTTGGGGCCGGTCGGCGGAGCCGTCACCGGATCTGTTTTCGGTCTCACCAGTTTTCTCCAGTGCATCGGCGTCGGCGGAACCAGCGCTATGGGGGCTATTCTCTTCGGGATCAACCCAATACTGGCATTCATCCAGCGTTTTGTACCACGGTTTCTGGACGGACTGCTTCTGGGATATATTTTCCGCGGAGTCAGAAAAGGCATCAACACGTCTGTCGCCTGCTTTGTCACGGGCTTCTGCTCTGCTTTTCTGAACACGCTGTTCTTCATGAGCGCGCTCGTTCTTCTGTTCGGCAATACCGAATATATGCAGAATCTGATGGGAGGAAAAAATGTCATCCTCTTCATCTGCGGATTTGTAGGAGTAAACGCGGTTTGCGAAATGATTTCTTCCACAATCCTGACAGGTGCTGTCGGCATCGCATTGTATAAAGCGCATTTTGTACCGGCCCCTGTTTCGCGCAAAGCGCAGGCGTAAATGTGCCGGTACTTTACAGCAGAATCGTGCCTCGCATTCCATGCGGGGCACTGTTTTCACTGTTTTCACTGTTTTCACTGTTTTCAATCTTTTCAACCAGGGAGGGACTGCCATGATTCTGGCAATAGACATTGGAAATACGAATACCGTGCTCGGCTGCTGCCGCGACCACAGCATACTCTTTGTGGAGCGGCTTTCTACAGCACCGTCACGCACGGTGCTGGAATACGCAATCAGCATCAAAAACGTGCTGGAGCTTTATCAGATTGACCGTCAGGAGATTACCGGAGCGATCATCTCTTCGGTAGTCCCGCCCCTGACCAATCTGTTCCGGGAGGCAGTACAGAAAATCGTCGGCATCGAACCGATGGTCGTAGGTCCCGGAGTCAAAACGGGACTGAATATCCTGATGGACAACCCGGCGCAGGTCGGCAGCGACCTGATTGTAAACGCAGTCGCCGCCATCACAGAACATGAAGCGCCTCTGATCATCATCGACATGGGTACGGCGACGACCATCTCCGTCATCGACGCAAGGAAGAATTATATCGGCGGTATGATCATGCCGGGCATCCGCGTATCGCTGGATTCCCTTGTCAGCCGGACTTCCCAGCTGGTACGCATCAGCCTCGACGCCCCGAAACGGCTGATTGGGAAAAACACTGCTGAGTGCATGAAAAGCGGCGTTATCCACGGCAATGCGGCCTGCATCGACGGTATGATCGACCGCATTGAACAGGATCTTGAGCAAAAAACAACCGTAATCGCCACCGGCGGTCTGGCGCCGCGCATCATCCCGCACTGCGTTCATGAGATCCTGCTCGACGACGCACTGCTGCTGAAGGGGCTGATGTATATTTATTATAAAAATAAAGCAGAATAATGGGGACGGGCAGGAGAAGGCTTGCTTTCTCCTGCCCGATTTACAGATGCGCAGAGCCGGGCAGAGAGTTTTGCGGCTGATGCCGCACCCGGGTCTCCGCTCCGCTTCGGTCGGCGCTAAACGGATGTCCACTGGACATCCAGCGCCGCGCGGGCGGGCAGGAGCCGACAAGCTTTCTCCTGCCCGATTTAAATATTGCGCGTCATCATTTTCAGCCACGCTCTCTCTTCTTCGTTCAGATACGGCGAGATCGTCTCGCAGACCTGCGCGTGATACTCGTTCAGAAGTGCACGCTCCCGCTCCGTCATCTGTTCCGGCACGACCGCGTCGAGGTCAAACGGCACCATCGTAAGATGCTCGAAACGAAGGTAAGAACCATATTCCGTCTCCTGATCCTTTACGCAGACGATGAGGTTCTCATGGCGGATGCCAAATTTGCCTTCTTCATAATATCCGGGTTCATCGGAGGTGATCATTCCCTCCTCAAAAGCCGTATCTGCTTTGCGGGTCGGCGTACTTTTCCAGTGGAAGCTGTTCGGCCCTTCGTGTACATTCAGAAAATATCCCACGCCGTGACCGGTACCGTGGTTAAAGTCTTTGCCCAGCTCCCAGAGCGGCCCCCGGGCCAGGTAGTCCAGATTGATCCCGGTCGTCCCGGAGCGGAATTTTGCAGCTGCGAGATTCAGATGACCCCGCAGCACCGCCGTATACAAACGCTTCTCTTCTTCTGTCAGAGGTCCCATGGCAATCGTACGCGTCACATCAGTCGTTCCTTCCAGATAATGTCCTCCTGTATCCGCCAGCAAAAGTCCGTGCGGCTCGATTGAAATATCTGTCGCAGGCGTCGCACTGTAATGGACAATAGCCGCGTGCTCACCATAAGAAATGATCGGTTCAAAGCTGTTTCCCATAAAATTTTCCTGTTCAGAACGCAGTGAATAAAGCTTTTCTTCCGCGCTCAGCTCCGTCATTGGCAGCTTCCCGACATTGGTCTTCAGCCAGTAAATAAATTTTGTCAGCGCCACACCGTCTTTGATGTGTGCAATCCGCTCATTTTCCACCTCTGTCGGATTCTTAACCGCTTTGGGAAGCAGCGTCGGATTCTCACGGTCAATCACTTCCACACCATGCGGAATGGACGCTGTCAGGCGGCTGTTCACCTTATCTCTGCAAAGAAGCAGCTTTTTCCCTTTCGGAAGAGAAGATACATATGAATAAACCGCATCATAAGGCTGAAAGCTGACATGGTCAGCCTCCAGAGCCGCCTTCACCGCGTCCGGAAATGCGTTTTCGTTTGCAAACAACAGCACCTCCTTCTCCGTCATCACAAGGTAAGAAAGGAGCACCGGGCAGCAGGCGATATCGCCGCCGCGGATATTCAAAAGCCAGGCAATATCATCAAGAGAGGCCAGCACAAACAGATCTGCGCCCTGCTCCCGCATGGATTTGCGGATCCGCGCAAGCTTTGAGACACGGGTTTCGCCGGTCCACTTAACGTCAAGCTCCATCACCGGCTCACACGAAAGCTCAGGCCGGTCTTTCCAGATGTCTCCGATCAGATCCAGATTCCCATTTTGCACGGCTCCCTTCTTTTTCAGAATCCCGTCCAGCTCCGAAGCTTCTTTTGTACTGACCGTGCGCCCGTCATAGCCAAGGCACTCATTTTCCTTAAGCGTTTCTTCCAGAAATTCATGTACGGTCGGAACATCCGGTTCGCCCATCTTATAGAGGTTTACACCACTCCCTTTCAGCTGCTTCTCAGCCTGAATAAAATAACGTCCGTCCGTCCAGAGCCCTGCCTGCTCCTTCGTGATCACCGCTGTCCCCGCGGAGCCGGTAAATCCCGTAATATATTTCCGGCATTTAAAATAATCGCCCACATACTCCGACGCGTGAAAATCATCAGTCAGTACCAGATAAGCGTCGACTTTTTCTTCCTCCATGCGCGCACGAAGTGCAGCAATACGTTCCTGAATCATCGCTGTTCCTCCTGTATTATTTTTCAGTTACAGGAAACGACGTCAGTCGTTTTCCTGTTGACTTTCTCCATATCTGAAATTAAAATTGAAATATAGGTTACGTTCTTATACATACTTCGCAGCAAGTACAAAGTATTATTCTATAGTAAACGACGTAAGTCGCTTTACTTTGCGCCGTTGCTGTGTGCCAGTGGCACACGTTTAGCAACGACCGACGCGGAAGCGGAGACCGCAAGGCTGCGAAGCAGCCATTCCTCATGCGTCCGTGTGCATCCATTATAGTGAATGACAAAAGAATTTTGTCGTTCACTATAACAGGTACGTTACATCAAACGATCACGATAAAGACAGAAACGGAGAGTCCCGCAATGCAGATTACCGAGTTGTTCCCATCCTCCCTGGAAATTGCCCTGATGGATTATTCTGACGGTACAATTTCTGATTTCATGCCGGATTTCTATACTTCTCTGCCCGATCTTCAGAGTCACCTGCTCTACCCCTGCGCAGGCGGTCTGCGCACGTTAAACCGGCCGGATTCGTTCGCTTTTCAGGATGTGAACAGCTATCTTTTGCTGTATACCGTAAATGGTGAAGGAATGGTTCAGGCCGAAGGAGATCAGGACTCCCTCTCTGAAGGCAGCCTGCTTTTATGGGATTGTCAGGATTATCTCCGGCTCCGCCCGATCACCGCCAAATGGAGCGTCCGGCTCGTATTTTTCTCCGGAGAATCCACTCCTGCCTATTATGAAGAAATCTGTAAGATCAATTTCCCGGTGTTCTCTTATCCGGAGGGCACACAGGTAGCCGACAATATCCGGCGGCTGACTGAGCTTGGACTGCAGACCTCTCCGCACCATGCGTTTGAGGAAAACCGTCTTCTGACGGATATCCTCTCTGATCTGCTCCTCAATCTCTACGGAAAACAGACAATCGTAAAAGCTGCCCCTCCATATCTTGTAAAAATCAAGGATCTGTTCGACACCGAATATCAGAAAGAACATTCCGTGACAAAACTTGCGGCAGCCTTTTCTGTAAGCCGATATCGGCTCTGCCGGGAATTCGCGCAGTATTACGGCCTGACGCCGGTGAAATACCTGAACAGCGTCCGTCTGGAGCATGCACGCATCCTGCTTGAAACAACGAATCTGCGTATCCACGAGGTAGCATCTGAAGTAGGCATCGACAGCGTCACACACTTCATCAATCTTTTTAAGGGCGCCATCGGCATGACACCGGCAGCATACCGGGAAGGATACCGTTCTTTCCGGGAAATCGACTTCAAATAAAATAAATCATAAAAAGAAAAGGCAGGGCACTCAGGATACAATCCAAATCCCCCGCCTTAATCTTTTCGCAGCTGTTCAATACTTTCACAGTTACATTCTTTCATAACCGCCCGATACAAATGCCAACCGGCACTTTTCCGGCCCTGGTCTCTCTGTGCGGCACCATTTTCAACATCAGAACCCAAGAAGCCAGTTGTACATCTCCTCATATTTTCTCGCAGAGCTGTACCACGAGAAATCCACCGCCATGCCGCGGTCAATCATCTTGTTCCACTCGCGCTTCTTATTATGATACAGCCCCATCGCGCGCTGGATTGTGAAATACATCTCATGCGCGTTATAATTTGCGAAGCTGAATCCGGTACCTGTGCTCTCATACTCATTGTACGGCTCTACCGTATCCTTCAGGCCGCCTGTCTCGCGCACGATCGGCACCGTGCCATAGCGAAGACTGATGATCTGAGACAGACCGCAGGGCTCAAAGAGCGACGGCATCAGGAACGCGTCGCAGGCCGCGTAAATCTTGTGTGAGAGCGCCTCGGAATAGAAAATATTCGCGGACACCTTGCCCTGATATTTCCATGCGAAATGACGGAACATATTCTCATACTTCTCTTCGCCTGTACCAAGCACGACAATCTGAAGGTCATTCTGGCACATCTCATCCATCATATGCGCGATCAGGTCAAAGCCCTTCTGATCGGTAAGCCGGGAAACAATCCCGATCATAAACGCGGAATCATTTTGCTGCAGCCCCAGCTCGCGCTGCAGCGCCCTCTTATTTTTTATCTTTTCCTTGCGGAAATTCTTAGCTGTAAAATGATGCTCGATCAGAGGATCCGTCTCCGGGTTCCACACATCGTAATCTATACCATTTACAATGCCGCGCAGATCATTCGCACGCGCCCGCATCAGTCCGTCGAGACGCTCGCCATAGAATGGCTGTTTGATCTCCTCCGCATAGGTATCGCTCACCGTCGTGATCGCGTCCGCGTAGACAATGCCGCCCTTCAGATAGTTCGCATCACCATACGCCTCCAGCTTATCCGGAGTAAAATAGTATGCCGGAAGTCCTGTAATATCACGCACGGTCTTCACGTCCCAGACACCCTGGAACTTCAGATTGTGAATCGTGATCACCGACTTGATCCCGCGGTAAAAATCGCCATCCTGGAAACGGTCTTTGAGCATAACCGGAATCAGACCGGTCTGCCAGTCATGGCAATGGATAATGTCCGGCCGGAAGCCAATCGACGGAAGTGCAGAGAGCGCCGCCTTTGAGAAAAACGCGAACTTCTCGATGTCCTGATAGATATTCCCATAGGGCTTCGCTCCTGAGAAGTAGTATTCATTATCGATGAAATAAAAATGAACACCGTCCAGTTCCATATGCAGGATACCCACATACTGCGATCTCCAGGACAGATTCATATAAAAATGTGTGACATATTCCAGCTTATTCTTCCATTCTTCCGCCATGCACTGATACTTCGGGAGAATCACACGGCAATCAAACTCTTCTTTATTGAAGCACTTGGGAAGGGAGCCGGCAACATCCGCGAGACCGCCTGTTTTGATAAACGGTGTCGCCTCAGACGTAACAAACAAAATATTCTTCATAAATAAACCCTCCAACAGGTCAGAACTATGCTGCCTCGTATCTTTGGTCAGCTTCCCTCAGTCAATTTTTATCTTCAACCATCGTTTTCAGTTCACTGACTGAAATATTCTTTTCTTTCATGATCATCATAAGTTCTTTGAGCTGTGCTTCTTCCTCAGCTTTCTTTTCCGCTGCCACAAGCTCTTCCAGTTCTTTCTGAAGCTCTTCTTTCTGGTCCTGAAGACCGGCTATCTTATTCGCATAACCATTAATCTTCTCATCGATCAGGTCAATTTTAGCCGCAATCACTTCAGTTTTAGATCTTCTTTCACGCGCCACAGGTACGTCCTCCTTAAATATTGTTATTTAGATAACGGTGTGCCGAAGTCCGTCTGCACACCGTCAGAAACTATCACTTAAAATTATAGGGCAAAAGAGGGAAAATGTAAAGACACGATTAAAATAAAAAATAAAAAGCCTTACATATGCAAGGCTTTTTCATTCAGCTGGAAATGGGACTTGAACCCACGACCTACGCATTACGAATGCGTCGCTCTACCGACTGAGCTAATCCAGCATTTCATATTCTTTGCGGTCATTTCGAACCGACTTCGCTATTATATAAAACTTCTGCGGATTTGGCAAGTGTTTTTTTTGATTTCGTAAAACTTTTTAAGAGCACTTTTTAAGAGCACCTTAATACAGGCTTTTGGAGTTCATCAACCTCTGCTACTTAATAAACTGCCCGATCGCCTTATTCAGCTCATCAATTTCCTTCATATCACCGGACTGGATTGCGTCCACAAGGCAGTGCTCAATATGATCCTGCAGGATAATCTTGCCGGTGTTGTTGATCGCGGATTTCACTGCGGATAGCTGGATCAATACCTCACTGCAGTCGCGTCCGTCCTCCACCATGCGCTTAACGGATTCCAGATGGCCGATTGCACGCGAAAGACGGTTGAGGACCGCCTTAGTGTTCTCATGTGTGTGCGTATGACCGTGAGCTGAAGCGTTTTCCCCGGCAGTATGTGTATGGTCATGAGCCGTCACTTCGTCTCCGGCGGAGTGCCAATGAGCATGTACGGCTGTTCCGTCCCCGGCGGTATGTGTATCGTCATGGGTCTCATGAGAATGCTCTACGATAGTCCCGTCAGGCAGGGTATGGGTATGCGTATGTGTATGAGTGTGCTCCGTCTCCTGCGCTTTTGCCTTGTTTACGGGAGTCAGATCCGGTGTTATACTCTGCTCTTTTCTGAGATTTTCGTTATCCACTTAACGTCCTCCATATCGACCGGGTAACTCTAAATACCCGAATATTTTTCTTTCATATCCGCTTTTTTCAGGTACCTCACCTGAAAGGGCGAGGTACCTGCGTACGGAGTTCTCATTTTTTATTTGATTTAGCCGTATTCTTTTTCTTTGCTACAGGCTTTGCTTTTTTCGTGGAACCGTTTTTCTGCTCTGCTTCCGTTTTTTTATCAGCGGCAGTTTTTACAGCAGTCTTCGTTCCCGCTTTTTTCTTCGTCGTATCCTCTTTTACAGCAGTCTTCGCTCCTGCTTTTTTCTTCGTCGTGTCCTCTTTTGCTGCAGCCTTCAGATCCACGGATTTCTTTTTAACTTCCACTTTCTCACATTTAAATACAGCAATTCCCATCGGCGGCATCTGGATCTCGATCGAGTTCTCCCGGTCATCACAGGATACCGGCTTTGACGCCTTCACACGCGGGTTGACCTTACCGGAACCGCCGAATTCTGCGTTGTCGCTGTTGAAGATTTCCTTATATTTTCCTTCATACGGAACGCCAATACGGTACTTTTCATAAGCAAGCGGTGAAAAGTTGCATACGATCAGAAGCTCTTCCGATGCCTGAGCGATACCTGCAGATTCTCTGCTTTCGGCATGTGCAGCATCCCCGACCGGCTCACCGTCACGGCGCAGGAAAACGAGCGTGTTTTCATTTGCAGAGATACTGTCGACCCATTCGAAACCATCCGGATCGTAATCCTTCCGATACAGAGCCGGGTGTGAGCGGTACAGGCCAAGCAGAGCCTGCATACAGGCTTTCATCTGCTGATGCTCTTCTTTTTCAAGCAGTTCCCATGGAAAACCCTTCCGGCAGTTCCATTCTCCCGGGACGCCCACATCTTCTCCCATGAACAAATGCTTTTTACCCGGATGGGCGACCATAAATCCATATGCCGCGCGAAGATTGGCGAATTTCATCTTCGGCTTGCCCGGCATCTTGCTGTACATGGAACCCTGTCCATTTACAACATTATCGTGAGAAAATCCAACAATATAATCCTCGCTGTAAGCGTAGACCATGCTGAGGGTCAGTTCATCATGGTGGCGGGAGCGAAAATACGGATCCAGCTGCATATAGTCAATGACATCATGCGTCCATCCCGTATTCCATTTGTAATCGAATCCAAGACCGCCGTCTTCGACCGGAACGGTCAGCTTCGGCCATGTGGAGGAATCCTCCGCAATCAGGATCGCGCCGTCTTTCGGCTTTTTGAAAATAGAGTTCAGGTGTTTGAAAAACTCGATTGCTTCCAGATTTTCATTGCCGCCATACAGATTCGGCACCCATTCTCCAGGTCTGCGGTCGTAATCCGCATACAGCATGGAAGCCACAGAATCTATCCGCAGTCCATCTGCATGATATACTTCTTTCCAGAATAAGGCATTCGCGATCAGGAAATTGGATACCTCCGGGCGGCCGTAATTATATAGCAGCGTATTGTGCTTCGGATGCACGCCCTTTCGCGGATCCATATGCTCATAAAGGAAAGTCCCGTCAAAGGCAGCAAGTCCATGCGTGTCGCGCGGAAACTGGGACGGTACCCAGTCCAGGATCACACCGATTCCCTCTCCATGCATATAATTCATAAAATACATGAAGTCTTCGGGAGTGCCAAACCGCGCGGTCGGCGCGTAGTATCCGGTCACCTCATAACCCAGCGACTCATCGGAAACATGTTCCATCACCGGCATCAGCTCGATATGCGTATAGCCCAGTTCTTTCGCGTAAGCCGCAACCTTCGGAGCAAGCTCACGGTAATTGCAGAATTCCGAGGCAACTTCTTCCCCATTTTTTTGTACGTTATCCTGCCCGGCTGCGTCCTTTCCGGATTCGGCATTCTGCTCAGATGCCGTGCTCTCGCCGGATTCCGCATCCTGCTCTGGTGCCGTGCTTTCGCCGGATTCCGCAATCTTCCCTAGTGTTGTGCTTTTGCCGAATGATGAATTCTGCTCAGATGCAGGCCGGGCGAATGTCGCAAGATTCACTTCAAGTACCGCCATCGGCGCATCCTTTGTCTGCTTTGCGCCGCGCAGACAGAGCCATTCCGTATCCGTCCAGGTAAACTGATCCAGATCCGCCACGACAGAAGCGGTTCCCGGGCGAAGTTCAGAAGCATTTGCGTACGGATCGGCCTTTAAATAAGTCAGGCCGCCTTTTGCCTTAATCTCATATTTATAAAGAGCACCCACGGAAATACCGGGCACAAACAATTCAAAAATACCGGAGTCCCAAAGCCGACGCATCGGATACATACGGCCATCCCAGCGGTTAAAATCACCGACAACGCTGACTCGCATTGCGCAGGGCGCCCAAACAGCAAAATAAACGCCGTCCACACCGTCGACATTCATCGGATGTGCACCGAGTTTCTCATAAATATCATAAGAAATGCCCGCATTAAACTTTCTGGTCTCCGCCTCGGTCAGCAGTGGCTCATAGGAATACGGATCTCCATATATAACCTCATCTCCATCCTCATAAACGACTCGATACGTATAGGATGGTGTGGTCTTCCCTTTCAGCAGCACCGCAAAGTAGCCTGCTTCATCCTCCTGCACCATTTCCAGCGGTTCCTTTTTGCCTTCCGCCAGGACATATACTTCCTTTGCATCCGGGAAAAACGCCAGAAACAGGATTCCATCGTCCGTAAGATGCGCTCCAAGATACTGATGCGGATTGTCCTCCTCGGAGTATACAAGTGCCTCAATTCCTGCCCAGTCCATAAGATCGTACAGTTTTTCGTTCATGAGAATTCCTCCTTAACAGGTCCTGTATAGTCCTTATACAGGACACAGGCAATGTCCCGCTCCCCAATGGAAATCGTGGACGGTGCCGCGCCATAACAAAGCAGTATTCATGCGCGGCTCTCTTTAACTTGTCCCACAGGTTTTTCTACCGCTCGAAAAGATGCAGAAACAGTCCGCTGCGCAGCTTCGGTTCAAACCAGGTCGACTTCGGCGGCATCAGAAGTCCTGCGTCCGCAACCGCGAACAGCTCCGCGATCGATGTCGGATACATCGCAAACGCCACGGACCAGCCGTCTTCATGCACACGGCGTTCCAGCTCGTTCAGGCCCCGGATCCCGCCGACAAAATCAATTCTGCGGTTCCGTTTGGGATCCTGTATATCCAGAATCGGCCCGATCAGATGATTCTGCAGGATGGATACGTCCAGACCTTCAATCGGGTCTTTGGTGCAAAACTGTTCTTTTACCTTTAAATCAAACCACTTTGAGTCAAGATACATCGTCATGGAGCCCTTTTGCTCCGGTTTTCTTCTCTCGCTCATGGGTGTGATTTCAAACACTTCACCCGCCCGCTCCAGAAATTCTGAAACAGACAGACCATTCAGATCCTTTATCACACGGTTGTAATCCATGATCAGCAGCTCGTCATCCGGAAACAGCACGGAAAGGAAATAATTAAACTCCTCCGTCCCATCATAATCCGGATGCTCCGCCCTGCGCTGCAGTCCGACACGAACCGCAGACGCGGCACGGTGATGTCCATCCGCAATATAGATCCTGTCAATCGCAGCGAAAGCCTCACAGATTTCCAGAATATCCGCGGTGTCGTCCACACGCCAGCCCCGATGCCCAATCCCATCTTCCGATACAAAATCAAAGATCGGAGGCTGTTTTTTCGTTTTCGCGATCACGCATGCCACCCGCTCATCGCGGTGATAAGCCAGAAAGATCGGCCCGGTCTGCGCGCTGCAGCTGTCCACATGATGAACCCTGTCTTCTTCCTTGTCCGCACGGGTGTTTTCATGCTTCTTAATGACATTATGAATATAATCATCAATCGAAGCGCAGGCTACCAGCCCGGTCTGACTCCTCCCATTCATTGTCAGCTCGTAAATATAGTAATTCTTTTCCTCATCCTGTACAAAGACGCCTTCCGCAATCTCAGAGCGCAGCATTTCATCCGCTTTCGCGTAGACTTCCGGTGCGTACATATCCTGCGAGGAATCAAACTGTGTCTCCGGCCGGTCGATATTTAAGAAAGAAAGGCGATCCTTTGCCGCTGCCACGGCTGCCTCTTCCCTGCTGTAAACATCATAGGGAAGCGCCGCTACGCGGGATACCACTTCTTTTGCCGGAAGCACTCCGTAAAATGGAACGATTTCTGCCATAACCTGTTCTCCCATCACTGTTCAGCTGTTTTTTATCACCCGTACCCGGATCACGTCGTTCACGGATTTCAGCCCGTTGACGATCGCATCCGAAACAGGCGCATCCAGATCGACCAGCGTATACGCGTAATCGCCGCGGCTGGTGTTGCTCATATTCTGAATATTCATATCACCCAGGACATCCGTAAAGCAGCTGATCATCTTCGGGACATTCCGGTGGTAAATTGCCACACGGGCTACGTGGGTACATACACCCATGTCGCAGTTCGGATAATTCACGGAATTACGGATGTTGCCGTTTTCCAGGAAATTCCGCAGTTCAGTTGCCGCCATCAGCGCACAGTTTTCTTCCGCTTCTGCAGTAGAAGCACCCAGATGCGGTGTGATGATCACACCTTTTTTACCGACTGTCACCGGGTTCGGGAAATCTGACACATAGCGGTGAATACGGCCTTCTTCCAGTGCCGCAACAACCGCTTTTTCATCCACGAGCAGGTCTCTTGCGAAATTCAGGATGACAGCATTCGGCTTCATCTTCGCAATCGCCGCCTGATCGATCATGCCGCGGGTAGAAATCATCAGCGGCACATGAATCGTGATATAGTCGCACTGCTCATAAATTTTTTCAACATCCGTAACATGGTGAATAGTCCTCGAGAGATTCCACGCCGCATCCACCGAGATGAACGGATCATAGCCATAAACCTCCATACACAGATGCGTCGCCGCATTCGCTACCTGGACACCGATTGCGCCCAGTCCGATGATTCCCAGCTTTTTACCGCGCAGCTCCGTGCCGGCAAAACGTTTCTTTTCTTTTTCTGCCTGTTTCTGTACGTCCGGATTCTCTGACTGGGCATCCACCCAGTTCACACCGCCGACGATGTCACGCGCCGCCAGCAGCATACCCGCGATCACAAGCTCTTTTACACCGTTTGCATTCGCCCCCGGCGTGTTAAACACCACAATTCCTTTCTGTGCGCAGAGGTCAAGCGGAATGTTGTTAACGCCCGCTCCGGCACGCGCAATTGCCTGCAGCGTATCCGGCAGCTCCATATCATGCATATTCGCGCTGCGCACCAGCACGGCATCCGCCTCATCTAAATTTTCCACCTGCACATACTGACCGGACAGCTGGTTAAGCCCTGCCGCCGCGATCGGATTTAAACATTTATACTGAAACATTGGTCATAAACCTCTTTATATTGTCAAATAAACGCTTTATACTTTCATACGTACCTCGCAGCAAGTACGAGGGACTGTCTTAATAGTTACAAATAAACTACATTCAAATCTGCCGGAAGGAATCTATACATTCCCCTGACCATGGATGATATCTTTTTTACACGGATATGGAAGTTACCGCAAATTCTCCTGCTCAAAGTTCTTCATGAACTCCACAAGCTTCTCCACGCCTTCCTGCGGCATTGCGTTGTAGATGCTGGCGCGCATACCGCCGACCGTGCGATGTCCTTTGAGGTTCACAAATCCGGCAGCTTCCGCTTCCTTGACAAACTTCGCGTCCAGATCCTTATCACCCGTCACAAACGGCACATTCATCAGGGAACGATCCTCTTTTACTACGGTGCCGTGGAACATCTTACTGTTGTCCAGGAAATCATAGAGAACCGCTGCTTTCTTTTCGTTGCGCTCCTTCATCACGGAAAGACCGCCCATCGCTTTCAGCCATTTGAACACCTGCCCGCACACATAGATGCACCAGCAGTTCGGCGTATTATAAAGGGAGCCCGCGTCCGCGTGCGTCTTAAATTTCATCATCGTCGGAGTGAAATCCATCACGTCGTCTGTGATCAGATCGTCGCGGACAATGGAGATCACCATGCCGGCCGGTCCGATGTTCTTCTGTACACCGCCGTAAATGATGCCGTAATCGCTCACGTTCACCGGCTCCGAGAGGAAGCAGGAGGAAACGTCAGATACCAGAAGCTTACCCTTGGTGTTCGGCAGCTTTTTGTACTTTGTTCCGTAAATCGTGTTGTTCTCGCAGATGTACACATAGTCTGCATTGTCGTCAATCGGCAGGTCGCTGCAGTCCGGGATATAGGAAAACGTCTTATCCGCGCTTGATGCCACCGCGTTCGCTGTGCCATATTTCTGTGCTTCCTGCCATGCTTTCTTCGCCCACTGGCCGGTGATCACATAGTCCGCCACCCGGTTTTTCATGAGGTTCATCGGGATCATCGCGAACTGCAGGCTCGCGCCGCCCTGCATAAACAGCACCTTATAGTTATCCGGAATCCCCATCAGATCGCGCAGATCCTGCTCCGCCTGATTGATGATGTCGTCAAAAACCTTCGAACGGTGACTCATCTCCATCACGGACATACCGCAGCCGTTGAAATCCATCATCTCATTCTGCACCTTTTGCAGAACCTCCTCCGGCAAAACCGCCGGTCCCGCCGAAAAATTGTACACTCTGCTCATTTTTTCATTTCCTCCTCTTGCAGGACTGCTTTTCTTCTGGGATATGCCCATCGCAAAGCGATCTTAATTGACCTGCCTTTCCGAAAAACAGCCCTTATTATTTCTGTCTGAATATTTATATTTTATAAATGATCATACAAATATCATTCTAACTGCATTTTCCCGTCTGTTTTATCTTTAGAGACGGGTCTGCATGCTTTCGCTCTTCACGATTTTGCCAGATCATCCGCGTCAAACGCGGTGTCGATCGGAGCCCCCGGCGCTACCATCGGGAATACCTTATCATCGCTGTCAATCTGGCAGTCGATGACCACCGGACGGCCAAGGCTCATCGCCTTCTGCAGTGCCGGAGCAAATTCCTCTTTGCTGGTCACGCGGATACCGACAGCGCCCAGCGCCTCTGCTACCTTTACAAAATCCACGCCGTCGTTCAGCACCGTAGCCGAATAGCGTTTCTCGTAAAACAGAGTCTGCCACTGACGCACCATGCCGAGCACATGGTTGTTGATCACTACTTCAATGATCGGAATGTTGTAGCGGGCTGCCGTAGCGATTTCATTCATGTTCATACGGAAACAGCCGTCGCCGCCGATATTGATGACCGTCTTATCCGGGTTTCCCACCTTCGCGCCGATTGCTGCGCCGACACCATATCCCATCGTGCCAAGTCCGCCGGAAGAAAGCAACTGGCGCGGTCTCGAATATTTGTAATACTGTGCCGCCCACATCTGATGCTGTCCGACATCCGTCACGATGATCGCATCCCCGTTGGTCTGGCGATAAATCTCCTCAATCACATACGGGCCAGTCAAACCTTCTTCGATGTATTTCAGCGGATATTTTTCCTTCAATGCCCTGATGGAGTCATCCCACTCATCGTGGCGATGCTCTTCCACACGCTCATTCAGGCGTTTCAGCACCTCGCGGACGTCGCCGATAATGCTGACGTCGACCTGAATGTTCTTATTGATCTCAGCCGGATCAACATCAATCTGAATCACTTTCGCGTTCTTTGCAAAGGTCGCCGCATTGCCGATCACACGGTCGCTGAAACGGGAACCGATGGTGATCAGAAGATCGCACTGGCTGACGCCGAGGTTCGCCGTCTTCGTGCCATGCATGCCGAGCATGCCGCAGTACAGCTCACTTCGTCCATCGTAAGCGCCCTTGCCCATCAGGGAATCCGCCACCGGCGCGTGTACGATATCAGCAAATTTTTTCAATTCGTCCGCCGCGTCGGAACGCACCGCGCCGCCGCCCACAAAAACAAACGGGCGCTCGCTCTCATTAATCAGCTTTACCGCAGCCTCGAGATCCGCCTCTTTGATATACTCCGTACTGCGCTCCGGCTTCTCCGGAACCTGCGGTTCAAAATCCGTCACCGTCGAAGTCAGATCCTTCGGAATATCGACGAGCACCGGACCCGGACGGCCTTCCTGTGCGATCTGGAACGCCCAGCGGATCGTATCCGCAAGCTTTGTGATGTCTTTTACGATAAAATTATGCTTGGTGATCGGCGTTGTGATGCCTGCAATATCAATCTCCTGAAAACTGTCCTTGCCAAGCAGCGGCACCGCTACATTCGCTGTGATCGCTACGATCGGAATGGAATCCATGTACGCGGTCGCGATACCGGTCACAAGATTGGTCGCACCCGGACCGGAGGTCGCCAGGCAGACACCCACCTTTCCCGTAGAACGCGCATAGCCGTCCGCCGCGTGGGACGCCCCCTGCTCATGCGACGTCAGAATATGCGTAATCTCGTCGCTGTGCTTGTACAATTCGTCATAAACATTGAGGATTGTGCCGCCCGGATAGCCAAAGACCGTATCCACGCCCTGCTCTTTCAGGCACTCAATCACAATCTGGGAACCATTTAACTTCATCCGTATCTTTCCTTCCTGTATATAATGTAATTATTCAGAACAGCCGCCCACAGACTGCCTTCTTTAAAAGGCGTATGCCACTGGCGCTCAGCGCCTGTCTTTCCATTTCGACGCTGTTCTGAACTGTTACTATAATATTACACTTCCAGCACCGCTCCGCGGCTTGCGCTCGTCACCAGAGCAGCGTATCGTTTGAGATAGCCGGTGTTGACCTTCGGCTCTCTCGGCTGCCATGCCGCACGGCGCTTCGCAAGCTCCTCCTCGCTGACATCGAGTGTCAGTGTGCATTCCGGGATATCAACTTTTATGATGTCTCCCTCTTCGACCAGAGCGATCGTCCCGCCGACTGCTGCCTCCGGGCAGACATGTCCTATGGAAGCGCCTCGGGACGCGCCGCTGAAACGGCCGTCTGTGATCAGCGCTACCGTGGAGCCTAAGCCCATACCCGCGATCGCGGAGGTCGGATTCAGCATCTCACGCATGCCCGGACCGCCCTTCGGTCCCTCATAACGGATAACAACCACATCTCCCGGATTGATCTTTCCTCCAAGAATGTCGGCGATCGCGTCCTCCTCGCAGTCAAAGACACGGGCCGGGCCTTCATGCACCATCATCTCCGGAGCCACCGCAGAGCGCTTCACTACGCTGCCCTCCGGCGCCAGATTGCCCTTTAATACGGCAAGGCCGCCGGTCTCGCTGTAAGGATTCTCCAGCGGACGGATAACCTCCGGATTGCGGTTTACACAATTCTTTATGTTCTCACCCACCGTCTTTCCGGTCACTGTCATGCAGTCCAGATTCAGCAGGTTCTTCTTCGTCAGCTCATTCATCACCGCGTAGACGCCGCCCGCCTCGTTCAGATCCTCGATATAGGTCGGACCCGCCGGAGCAAGGTGACAGATATTCGGAGTGCGGGCGCTGATCTCGTTTGCGATATCCACATTAAGCTCCACGCCTGCCTCATGCGCGATTGCCGGCAGATGCAGCATGCTGTTCGTCGAGCAGCCGAGCGCCATATCCACGGTCAGCGCGTTCATAAACGCCTTCTCCGTCATAATGTCACGCGGACGGATATTGTTTTTCAAAAGCTCCATAACCTGCATACCGGCCTGTTTGGCCAGGATAATGCGGTCCGAATAGACAGCCGGGATCGTGCCGTTCCCTTTTAAGCCCATGCCGAGCACCTCGGTCAGACAGTTCATGCTGTTCGCGGTATACATACCGGAACAGGAACCGCAGGTCGGACAGGCGTTCTGCTCAAATTCACTCAGCTCCTCGTCCGTCATTGTCCCCGCCGCATGCTCGCCGACTGCTTCAAACATACTTGAAAGGCTGCGTTTACGGCCTCTGTGATGGCCTGCCATCATTGGCCCGCCGCTGACAAAAATAGTCGGAATATTCAGACGCGCCGCCGCCATCAGAAGGCCGGGCACGTTCTTATCACAGTTCGGAATCATGACCAGCGCATCAAACTGGTGCGCCATCGCCATACATTCGGTGGAATCCGCAATCAGGTCACGCGTCACAAGCGAATACTTCATGCCGACATGCCCCATCGCGATGCCGTCGCAGACCGCGATCGCCGGAAATTCCCTCGGTACGCCGCCCGCCAGCGAAACGCCAAGCTTTACCGCCTCGGTGATCTTATCCAGGTTCATATGTCCCGGAACTACTTCATTATACGAATTCACTATGCCGACCAGCGGCCGCTTCATCTCCTCCTCCGACAGTCCCAGCGCGTGGAACAGGGAACGGTGCGGCGCCTGCTGCACGCCCTTTTTTACCGCGTCACTTCTCATTTTCACAAATCTCCTCTCTTTGCTCATTCATGTACACTTATACCCGCTCCGCAATCAGCTCGCCCATCTTCTCCGTACCGACCTTTTCACAGCCCTCACTCATAATATCTCCTGTTCGGTACCCTTCGCTCAGCACCTGCTTCACTGCATTCTCGATGGCGTCTGCCGCCTCATCCTGATCCAGCGAATAGCGAAGAAGCATCGCCGCAGAAAGAATCGTCGCGATCGGGTTCGCGATGCCCTGTCCCGCAATATCCGGAGCGGAACCATGACTCGGCTCATACAGACCAAACTTCGTTTCATTCAGAGAAGCGGAGGAAAGCATTCCGATGGAGCCGGTCACCATACTTGCCTCATCCGAAAGAATGTCCCCAAACATATTCTCAGTAAGGATCACATCAAACTGTGCCGGATCCTTCACCAGCTGCATCGCGCAGTTGTCCACCAGCATATGGGAAAGAGTGACGTCCGGATAGTCCTTTGCGACTTCTTCCACCACAGTCCTCCAGAGTCTGGACGAATCCAGTACATTCGCCTTGTCCACGCTGCACACCTGTTTCCGGCGCTTGCGGGCAATCTCAAAAGCCTTGATCGCAATCCTGCGAATCTCATTTTCATTGTATACAAGCGTATCGGTCGCCGTCCGAAGTCCATCCTGTACTTCCGTATGGCGTTCGCCAAAATACAGGCCGCCGGTCAGTTCCCGCACGATCATCATATCAAAGCCGTCGCCGATCACTTCATCTGAGAGCGGGCAGGCCGCTTTCAGTTCATCATATAAATACGCCGGGCGAAGGTTGGCAAACAGATTCAGCGCCTTGCGAATCCCAAGAAGTCCCGCCTCCGGCCGAAGATTCGGAGGAAGCTGATACCAGGGGGACGTCTTCGCATCGCCGCCGATCGAGCCCATCAGCACCGCATCACTGGCCTTCGCTGCCGCGATCGTCTCTTCCGTCAGCGGTACACCATTCGCATCAATCGAAGCTCCGCCCATCAGAAGCTCAGTATAATCCAACTCAAATCCGTATTTCGCAGCCGCCGCATCCAGCACTCGCTGCGCCTGCTTTACGATCTCCGGACCGATCCCGTCGCCCGGAATCACCGCTATTTTATAAGTCATGTTGTTCCTCCTGTCTTTTGCATCATTACATATAATAGTAGATTTTATCTGCTTTTTCAACCATAGATTTTTTCCTATGATAAAAACGCCATGCAGCCAATTCTGGCGCACAGCGCTTATTGTCGTGCCTTGTAAAACGATTACGATGCCTCTCCTGCTTTCTCGACTTCTGAGATCGCCGACTTCTTCATCGGAATCCGGCAGTTCTTGTTGCTTCCAAACTCCACGATGCAGTCCTCATCCGTAAGATCGATCACCACTCCATAGAATCCGCTCGTCGTAACGATCGTGTCGCCGACCTCCACAGAGTTGATCAGAGCCTGCATTCTCTTCTGCTCTTTTCTCTGCGGACGTACCGCAAAAAAGTACATTGCCACGCCAATCACCACAATATAAATGACAAGCACGATCATACTGCTGCCGGTCGATGCGGTATCGGTGGTCTCGGTTAATAAGTTTAACATCATAATAGGTGCCTCCTGAATTTTCTGCTTCCGCACATTAAATATTGATCTGCTTCCGCTTTTGACTGCATACTATAATACACAATCCTTGGCGCTGAATCAAGTATTTTTTTACAACAGTTCCAAACAATATGGGCCATTTATGATAATGTCCTTATATACCACAAGAGAAAATGTCCCAAA
>JAJQIL010000119.1 GCA_021199235.1 Lachnospiraceae bacterium
ATACTTTTTTAACAGCAGGAAGCTGTTATTTTTTAACAGAAAACAGCAGGCCATCACAGCCTGCTGTTACGAATGTTTCAATTTATGAACGGCAATTATACCAGCTTCGCCGTATTCAGCTTCACGCCCGGTCCCATGGTCGGCGCGATCGTCACGCTCTTTAAGAACTGGCCTTTCAGTGCTGAAGGTCTTGCCTTGATAATTGCTTCCATAAGCGTCTGGAAGTTGTCCGTGAGCTGTTCCTCTGTAAAGGAAGCTTTCCCAATCGGCACATGGATGATGTTGGTCTTGTCGAGTCTGTATTCAATCTTACCTGCTTTGATGTCGTTGATGGCTTTCGTCACATCCATGGTAACTGTGCCGGCCTTCGGGTTCGGCATGAGTCCCTTCGGTCCAAGGATACGGCCGAGACGTCCGACTACGCCCATCATGTCCGGTGTAGCAGCAACTACGTCGAAATCCAGCCAGCCTTCCTTCTGAATCTTCGGAACGAGTTCTTCCGCTCCGACAAAATCAGCGCCTGCTGCTGTTGCCTCGTCTGCCTTCGCATTCTTTGCGAACACAAGTACGCGGACAGTCTTGCCGGTACCGTGCGGAAGCACTACCGCGCCACGGATCTGCTGATCCGCATGACGTCCGTCGCATCCGGTACGGATATGAACTTCAATCGTCTCATCAAACTTCGCGACAGCCGACTTCTTCGCCAGAGCAATCGCTTCATCGACATCGTAAAGAGTAGCGCGGTCGATTGCCTTCGCTGCCTCTTTATATTTTTTTCCTCTTTTCATGTTAAATAACCTCCTGGTGGTAATTGCGGGGAATGCCCTCCCACTATCCTTTAGCTTTAGTCTTCTACCGTGATACCCATGCTGCGCGCGGTACCGGCGATCATGCTCATGGCCGCCTCAATACTTCCCGCGTTCAGATCCGGCATCTTCATCTCAGCAATCTCACGAACCTTATCTTTGGAAATCGTGGCAACCTTCGTCTTGTTCGGAACTCCGGAACCAGACTTGATATTGCATGCTTTCTTAAGAAGAACCGCCGCAGGCGGAGTCTTTGTAATAAAGCTGAAGCTTCGATCCGCATATACCGTAATGACAACCGGGATGATCAGATCACCCTTGTCCGCGGTCCTTGCGTTGAACTCCTTGGTAAACTGGACAATGTTCACGCCATGCTGTCCAAGTGCCGGACCAACAGGCGGAGCAGGTGTCGCCTTGCCGGCCGGAATCTGTAATTTGATATAACCTGTGACTTTCTTTGCCATTTTCAGGAACCTCCTATGTGGTAATGTCGGGAGATGTATACATGCCCTCTCAGGAGCCATGTTCGAAACCGCAGCCGAATACACGCGGCTCCTCGTTCCCTCCCACTGCGCGGCTGTGCCGCCGCTTTTCTGCTTTTGCCTTACATCCTGCGGATCTCGGCAAAATTAATCTCGACCGGTGTCTCCCGGCCAAACAACTCGACATTGATTGTAACGCTTTGCTTCGTCTGGTTCATCGCCTGGATCACTCCAACCGTGTCTTTCCAGACACCGCCGATGACGGTCACCGTGTCGCCTACCTCGAAATCTACCGTAACGCCATTGGACAGAATTCCGAGATTGTACATCTCCGCGTCCGTCAGCGGAACCGGCTTGGATCCCGGACCAACAAAACCAGTCACGCCTCTCGTGTTCCGTACGACATACCAGGTATCATCGTTCATCACCATATTGAGAAGCACATAGCCCGGGAACATTTTCTTCTGTACAGTCCTCTGGACGCCGTTCTTCATCTCTACAACATCCTGAAGCGGCACACGCACCTCCAGAATCTGCTCCTCAAGGTGGCGGTTCTCAATCGTCTTCTCAATGTTGGCCTTTACCTTGTTCTCATACCCGGAATAAGTATGAACTACATACCAGTTCGCCTCTGCCATACAATCACCCTTTGCCCTTACTTCACTCAGAAACTAATGTTCACCAGAATGTCTATGCCATACTGGAATATGAAATCCAGCATCGCGATGATCACTCCAAGTATGATAGAAACGACAATGACGGTACCGGTCTGCTTTGCCAGCGTGGTTTTGTCCGGCCAGATGATCTTTTTGAACTCTGCTTTCAGGCCGTTAAACCAGTTTCTGACTTTTGAGTCTTTTACAGCTTTCTCTTCTTTAGCCATATCATCACTTCCTTTGCTCGTTCCTGTCGTTTACTTTGTCTCCTTATGCAGCGTGTGCGACCGGCAGAAACGACAGTACTTCTTCGTCTCCATGCGGTCCGGATGGGTCTTTTTATCCTTTGTCATGTTGTAATTACGCTGTTTGCATTCCGTACATGCCAATGTGATACGTACACGCACAACTTCCACCTCGCTTCCATAAATGCATTTTAGGCATAAAAAAAAAGCCTTCTTCCATACGCTCGTCCAGTGTAGCACACATACAGAGGGGAAGTCAAGCTTTTTCTGTGAATCTGCTGAACTTTTTATCCGGCATTTTATCTGACACCTTTTCCGCAGCAGGTGCGAACTGACGTTCAGACCAGCTGCAATGCTCTGAACAGCTGCCAGATCACTTTCTGTCCAGAAAGCAGAGATGATACACCGGCTTTTTGCCTGCAACCGTCTCCATCACGATATAGCTCGGCCTGCGTCCATCCTGCCGTGGAAAAGACAGGCTGCCGGGATTTAAGATTGTCAGCTCCGGATCGCTCTCATCGATAAACGGACGGTGTGTGTGTCCGAACATCGCCAAATTGCAGCTGTTGGTCCTGGCTTCTTCCGCGAGATCCCGAACACCGACGGACACATAATAGTAATGGCCATGAGTCAGAAAAGCGCGGATGCCGTCCAGATCCGCAATCTTCGAGACAGGCAGTCTGGTAAAATAATCGCAGTTGCCTGATACCATGTGAACGGGGCAGTTCGCCAGAGCCCTCATGTGATCCTCAGATTCCTCGGAATCACCAAGATGAACCAGACAGTCCGGCTGTCCGATCTTCTCCAGCACCCGTATCAAATTCTCATCATAGCCATGTGTATCACTCACGATCAGTATCTTCATACTCTTCTCCTCACAGAATATGTTCTTCCTTCAGGATTGCCCGCATCCCCCGCAGCGCCTTGCCCCGATGGCTTATCCCGTTCTTCTTCTCCGGCGAAAGTTCAGCCGAATAGCATTCGTATTCCGGCAGATAAAAAATCGGATCATAACCAAAACCGTTTTCGCCGCGGATCTCATAACCGATCCTGCCCTCCATCGTTCTTCGGCAGGTGAAGATCCTCCCGTCAGGAAGCGCACAGACCACAGCACAGACAAAGCGCGCCGTGCGTTTTTCCTCCGGAACGCCGGCAAGCTTTTCAAGAATCGCAGCATTTTTAATATCGTAAGAAGTATCTGCCCCCATAAAGCGTGCGGAATGCACGCCGGGATCGCCCCCCAGAGCATCAATCTCCAGGCCCGAGTCATCCGACAGCACTGCTTCGCCTGAAAGCTCCATAACCGTCTTCGCCTTGATCACAGCGTTTTCCTCAAAGGTCGTTCCGTCTTCCACGATATCTGCATGTATGCCTGCTTCTTTCATGGATACGACTTCTACACCGGTATCCTTAAGGATCATGCGGATTTCTTTTAACTTGTCCTCATTGCCGGTGGCAAAAATGATTCTGTTCATATATTCTCCTGTAATAGTACTTTCCCAATCAGTTAGACTATACCGTCTTCTTTTTGGGACGACCTCG
>JAJQIL010000077.1 GCA_021199235.1 Lachnospiraceae bacterium
TCCGGGGCTTATGTTAAAAATTTTTCAGGACATTTTCAAAAACGCTTGACACCCCTAATCCGCCTAATTTTTTTCGAATCTTGCCAGATTTCTTGACTTTCCATTTTATAAGCATTATAATTCGTTTAAATGTGCGGATATCCACAGACATCATCTTATCTGTCGCGCTTATTTCCGGTTTTCCTTTATCAAAGCCCCGGACTTAAGTGCAGGATTGGCATATTCCGCATAAAAAAACCGAGGAGGATTTTACCATGAAGAAACAGATTTTAGCTACTGTTCTTTCCGCAGCAATGGTTGCCAGCTTCTGCGGCGTAAGCGTTAGCGCAGATGAGGCTGAGACCTACAATGTCGGCATTCTGCAGCTGGTAGAGCATGACGCTCTGGATGCAGCGACACAGGGTTTCAAAGATGCTCTGACAGAAGCACTCGGCGATGCAGTGACCTTTGAAGAAGTCAACGCACAGGGCGATTCCGCTACCTGCGCGACTGCTGCCAACTCTTTCGTGACCAGCGAGGTAGACCTGATCCTGGCGAACGCGACCGCAGCTCTGCAGGCCTGCGCAGCAGCGACCGATTCAATCCCGATCCTGGGTACTTCCATCACTGATTACGGTTCAGCACTCGACATCGATTTCACCGGTACGGTAGGCGGCAACATCTCCGGTACCTCTGATCTGGCTCCGCTGGACGAGCAGGCAGCGATGCTGAACGAGCTGTTCCCGGATGCTGTCAATGTTGGTATCCTGTACTGCTCCGCTGAGGCGAACTCTCAGTATCAGGCAGACACCATTTCCACTTATCTGGAAGACTATGGCTACACTGTTACCTATTATTCATTCTCAGACTCCAACGATATCCAGGCAGTCGCACAGACCGCTGCCGGCGAGAGTGACGTCATCTATGTTCCGACTGACAATACAGCAGCTTCCAACACCGAGCTGATCAACAACGTATGCCTTGACGCAGGCGTTCCGATCATCGCAGGCGAGGAAGGTATCTGCGAGGGCTGCGGCGTTGCCACGCTTTCCATCAGCTACTATGATATCGGATACATCTCCGGTGAAATGGCTGTACAGATTCTGACCGAAGGCGCTGACATCTCCGAGATGGCGATCGAGTATGCTCCGGAAGTTACAAAGGAGTACAACGCAGAGATCGCTGAGACTCTTGGCGTAGAGATCCCGGACGACTATGTAGCGATCGGTGCGGAAGCGGAAGCTGAGACCGAGGCTGAGACTGAGGCAGCTGCCGAGTAATTCATTGCATTCACAGGAATCTTTTCCGGTAGGGCGGCCGACGGCAGTGTGCCGGCCGCTGTCCCTGCCGGATGTGCACAGACAGCGGGAAGGGCTTTTCCTCTCCCGCTGTCTGTGTGCATAATGTTATATTAATCCTCCACGGCAACATTTCATGCTCCGCAACCATGCATGATCCGCCGCGCAATTATTTCGAATGATATTTGAATAAAAATATATGATAGTAACTGCGACGGGACTGAACAGTTACAGAAAGGGTACTCTCAATGAATTTCTCTACTTTGTTCAACGCACTGCCCGGCGCCTGTGCCCAGGGTCTTATCTGGGGCATCATGGCGATCGGCGTGTACATTACATACCGCATTCTGGATATCGCAGATCTGACCGTGGACGGCACGATGGCCACCGGCGGCGCGACCTGCATTATGATGCTGATGAGCGGTCACAACATCTGGGTGGCCATGCTCGCAGCGACCGGAGCCGGAATGCTCGCCGGCCTTGTGACCGGCATACTCCATACAGCGATGGGCATCCCGGCGATCCTTGCCGGTATCCTCACACAGCTTTCTCTGTACTCGATCAACCTGAAGATCATGGGGAAATCCAACCAGGCTGTAAACGTCAACAATTACGACCTGCTGGTTTCCCTGCGCTACATCAAAGGCGTTGCCCCCTGGAAGAACACAATCGTTATCGTGATCCTGCTCACGGTTCTGCTGATCGCCATTCTCTACTGGTTCTTCGGCACGGAGTTCGGAGCCTCGCTTCGGGCAACCGGCTGCAATCCGGGCATGTCCCGCGCACAGGGCATCAACACGAATTTCAATAAAGTCATCGGCCTGATGATCTCCAACGGACTGGTTGCGTTTTCCAGCGCTCTGCTCGCCCAGTATCAGGGCTTCGCGGACGTCAACATGGGGCGCGGCGCCATTGTCATCGGTCTGGCAGCCGTCATCATCGGCGAAGCCATTTTCGGAAAGATTTTCCGCAACTTCGCGCTCTCACTGCTGGCGGTATCCTTCGGCGCCATCATTTACTACATCGTCCTGCAGGTGGTCATCTGGCTGGGCATCGACACCGACCTGCTGAAATTGCTCTCCGCCTCGGTTGTCGCCGTCTTCCTGGCAGTCCCGTACTGGAAGGGCAGATATTTCACAAAGCCGGTTCACAAAACAACTACTGTAAGCAGTCAGCCATCTTCTGTTCCTGAAGGAAACTCAAATGACACGAATGCAAAGAAAGGAGGCAGCCGCAATGCTTGATATCATCAATATTTCCAAGACATTCAATCCTGGCACGATCAATGAAAAAACGGCGCTCAACGGTGTCTCCCTGAATCTGGAGGACGGCGATTTTGTCACCGTCATCGGCGGCAACGGCGCCGGTAAATCCACTCTTTTAAATGCGGTCGCCGGTACCTGGCTGGTAGACGAAGGGCAGATCATCATTGACGGAGTCAATGTGACAAAGCTCCCGGAGCACAAGCGGGCCGCTTACCTGGGACGTGTGTTTCAGGATCCGATGACCGGCACAGCTGCCACAATGGAAATTCAGGAAAATCTGGCGCTCGCCGAGCGCCGCGGAAAATCACGCACGCTTCGCCGCGGCATCACAAAGCAGGAACGTGCGGAATACAAAGAGCTTCTTTCCATGCTTGGCTTAGGCCTTGAGAACCGCATGACCGCCAAGGTCGGCCTGCTCTCCGGCGGCCAGCGTCAGGCGCTCACACTCCTGATGGCGACCCTGCAGAAGCCGAAGCTGCTCCTGCTCGATGAGCATACCGCTGCTCTCGACCCGAAAACGGCGGCAAAGGTCCTGGAGATCACCGAGCTGATCGTGAACCGCGACCATCTGACCACGCTGATGATCACCCACAATATGAAAGACGCGATCACACATGGCAACCGTCTGATCATGATGAATGAAGGAAAGATTATTCTCGATATCCGGGGAGAAGAGAAAAAGAAATTGACTGTAAAGAATCTGCTGGACCAGTTCGAGCAGGTCAGCGGAGAGCAGTTTTCAAATGATTCGGCTCTGCTGGGGTAATCACCCCAGCAGCTTCACCGACTCTCCTTCCACAAAAGCACCTGGTACGATGATATGTTCTACGAGGGTCGTCTTTGGTTTTTCGATCAGTCCGATCAGAAGTTCGGCAGCCTTTCTCCCAATCTGCAGCATATCCTGATGAATGGTAGTCATTTTCGGCTCCATCACCTGGTTCAATGGGATGCCGTCATAGCCGACGACAGAAATGTCTTCCGGGATGCGAAGCCCTTTTTCACTAATAGCAGTAAGTCCACCGACCGCTGCAAAATCGTCCGGATAAAAAATGCAGGTGGGCGGATCCGGCAGCGCAAGCAGTTCCTCCGTGATTACTTTTGCCAGAGAAGTATCCCGGTATTCCGATGCCCGGATGTATTCATCAGGCAGTTCAATGCCGTGTTCGGCTATGGAATGAAAAAAAACTGCCCAGCCGGCTTCTCGTCACGGAGGTATTTTCCCCGTGTATGTACGCGATCTTTCGGTGCCCCCTCCTGCAGACATAGCTTACCAGAGAGGCCATCCCGTTCACATTGTCTGAAATGACCGCAATCCGGTTGTCAAAAGTATGGTCAATGGTCACGACCGGCACACTGCTCCGGATCAGCGACAGCACATCCGGGTTATAAAAATCCGTGCAGGCAATCAATCAGCACGCCATCGACTCCGCGGAAACGGCAATATTCATAATAACTCATTTTTCGGTCTGCGATACGGTTATTAATAAAAGTGACGTCATAGCCATTCTTCTCCGCAACCCGTTTGAAGCTTTCCAGTACCGGCGCGAAATAATCATGAGTCAGCCCGCTCTGAGCTTCGTCTTCAAACAGGATACCCAGATTCCAGCTGCGGTCTGACTTCAATGCACGAATGGAAGCATTCTGCAGATACCCCGCTTCCTCTGCAGCAGCCCGGATCTTCTTCTTCGTCTCTTCCCCGATATCACTGTAATTATTCAAAGCCTTACTGACTGTAGCTACCGAAACTCCGCACTTTTTTGCAACATCCTTCATGGAAACCATATGCAACCCCCACTGCACAACTAACCGCCCAAAATTTTACTTAAACGTTTACGTCATCTTTGCTATATTTTACTCTTTTTTCCAAAGATTTCAAGAATATTTTTGCTCTTTTATTAAGTTTTTTTCAAAACAGTTTCGTATGCATTTTCCCGTGAATTCGGATAAAATTTGATGCATTTGAAGGAAAATAGTGGTTGATTTTCCGCAAAATATGGGATATACTGAGTTTGCTTTAAACAAATATTTATTTGGGGCTTTACTTAAACGTTTTCACAAAATAATAAAAAGGAGAAGAGAATTATGAAATTCGGTTATTTTGACGACGCCAACCGCGAGTACGTCATCACAACACCAAAGACGCCGCTTCCCTGGATCAACTATCTGGGATGCAATGATTTCTTTTCGCTGGTGTCCAACACCTGCGGCGGCTACAGCTTCTACAAGGACGCAAAGCTGCTGCGCATCACGCGCTATCGCTATAATGACCTCCCCTATGATACGAACGGCAAGTACTATTACATCAAGGACGGGGACAGCGTCTGGAACCCGGGCTGGAAGCCGACCCAGACAGATCTGGATTCCTATGAGTGCCGCCACGGCATCGGCTACAGCCGTTTTCTTTCTTCAAAGAATGGCATCAGCGCAGATCTGCTCGCGTTTGTGCCGATGGATGCGTCCTGTGAGATCAATTCTCTCACTCTGAAAAATACGTCCAATACCGCAAAGACGCTGAAAGTCTTTTCCTATATTGAGTTCTGTCTCTGGAAC
The DNA here is from genome assembly GCA_021199235.1 of Lachnospiraceae bacterium. Lineage (GTDB taxonomy): Bacteria > Bacillota > Clostridia > Lachnospirales > Lachnospiraceae > Choladousia. The sequence goes on from JAJQIL010000077.1 coordinate 5,093, forward strand.
GCGGTAGACGATATGACCAACTATCAGCGGAACTTAAGCACCGGTGAGGTAGAGATAGAGGTAGCGCCCCCTCGCGATGCTCGGCGGCAAGTCGCGCCGTCCATTGATGAAAATGCTGCGCATTTGGACGGCGCTGATTCGGTCATCTATCACAAGACGGAGTATCGTGAGCGCCGCAACCATTACGCGTATTCCGCAGTGAACGCTCCGGTCGCTTCGTTTGACACCAGCCGCGACAGCTTCATCGGCGCATACCGTGACGCTTCCAATCCGGCCGCTGTGGAGAATGGTGTGTGCGAGAATTCCGTGGCCAGCGGATGGTATCCGATCGCGGCGCATCAGATTGATGTGACGCTTGCTCCCGGTGAGGAAAAGAACCTTGTCTTCGTTCTCGGCTACGCAGAGCTTCCGAACGAGGAGAAATGGGAGGCGCCGGGCATCATCAATAAGGCTCCGGCCAAAGCGCTTCTGGCCCGTTTTGATACAAAAGAAAAAGTGGATGCCTCCTTTGCGGCGCTGAATGAATACTGGGAGGGTCTGCTGGCGAAATACCATGTAGAGTCTAAGGACGAAAAGGTAAACCGCATGGTCAACATCTGGAACCAGTATCAGTGCATGGTGACCTTCAATATGTCCCGCTCCGCCTCTTATTATGAGTCCGGTACCGGCCGCGGCATGGGCTTCCGTGATTCCTGTCAGGATCTGCTCGGCTTCGTACACCTGATTCCGGAGCGTGCGCGTGAGCGTATCATCGACATTGCTTCCACACAGTTTGCGGACGGCAGCGCATACCATCAATACCAGCCGCTGACCAAGAAGGGCAACATGGACATCGGCAGCGGTTTCAATGACGACCCGCTCTGGCTGATCGCCGGTACTTCTGCATACATAAAGGAAAGCGGAGATTTCTCCATCCTCGATGAAATGGTTCCGTTTGACAATGACGAATCGACGGCAGTGCCGCTCTTCGAACACCTGACACGCTCGTTTGACTATATTGTAAATCATAAAGGTCCGCACAATCTGCCGCTCATCGGCCGCGCGGACTGGAATGACTGTCTGAACCTGAACTGCTTCTCCGACACGCCGGGCGAATCGTTCCAGACGACCGGACCGTCCGAGGGGCCGGTCGCAGAATCCGTATTCATCGCGGGTATGTTCGTAAAATACGGCCGTGAATACGCGGAGCTCTGCCGTCGTGTGGGCAAAGAGGAGCTGGCTGCTGCCGCAGAAAAAGAAGTACAGGCAATGAATGACGCGGTGCTTGACGCCGGCTGGGACGGTGAGTGGTTCGTCCGTGCGTATGATGCCAACTCCAATAAGGTCGGCTCCAAAGAGTGTGAGGAAGGCCAGATCTACATCGAGCCGCAGGGCTTCTGTGTCATGGCCGGTATTGGTGTAGAGAGCGGCCAGGCGATTCAGGCGCTGGATTCCGTAAAAGAGCGTCTGGATACCAAATACGGCATCATGCTCCTGCAGCCTGCCTATACAAAATATTATCTGAACCTTGGTGAGGTTTCCTCCTATCCGCCTGGATACAAGGAGAACGCCGGTATCTTCTGCCACAACAATCCGTGGGTATCGATTGCGGAGACGGTGGTCGGACGCGGCAACCGGGCTTTTGAGATTTACCGCAAGACCTGCCCGGCGTACATCGAGGACATCAGCGAGATTCACCGCACCGAACCCTATGTATATTCACAGATGGTAGCGGGCGCGGACGCTGCCCGCCACGGCGAGGCGAAGAACAGCTGGCTGACCGGTACGGCAGCCTGGACCTTCGTAGATGTATCACAGGCTATCCTCGGCATCCAGCCGCAGTTTGACGGTCTGGGCATTGACCCGTGCGTACCGGAGGGCTTCGGAGATTTCACGATCACAAGGAGTTTCCGCGGCGCGACCTATGACATTCGCGTAGAGAACCCGGACAATGTACAGAAGGGCATCGCGAAGCTTGTCGTAGACGGAAAAGAGATTTCCGGCAATGTCGTACCGTTTGAGGAAGGCAAGACTCACTATGATGTGACGGCAGTGATGGGATGATGCGCGAACTGCAAATTGCAGAGCATTTATTTCGGTAACATTCCAGATATCTAAATTGGGCCGTGCAGGTTTTCCTGCACGGCTCTTTTGATGCGCAGGGCCGGCCAGGGTGTTTTGCGGCTAAAGCCGCACCCGGCCCGCGCGGGCGAGTAGGAGCCGACAGGCCGTCTCCTACTCGATCTTATTCATTGTCAATTTCCACGTAAAACGGCGAAACGCACAGCCCTTCCGGCCCGCAAAGCAGGATTCTTCCCGGAGCACTGCGAAAAGCATACCGTACACGGCGCGGGCGGCTCAGGCTACCTGCCGGTTTACCCCCGCGCATATCCGCAGGGGTCAGCGTAACGTATTTCCCCTGCACAGCTGTGCTTGCAGGATACCAGCAATCATCCGTCCCTGCTATCTCAAACAGGCCGATGGGTGCCGCCGCGGGATACAGAGTTTCGCTATGCTCATCCTGCTCTTTACCGCATGTACAGTCTCTCAAAATCACTTCCCGGTCAAAAGTAAGGCAGATCTTCCATTTCACCGGAATATTCCCTGGAAATGTATCCTCGCTTAATGCCTCCTCACTTATTTCTTCCTGTGAAGATAACATTCGGTGAGAGCCGTGAAGGGACTCTTCATTCATGATCCGTGCATCCGTAAGTACCGGTCCTTCGCATACGACATCGTCTCCATAGGCAATCTTCTGCAGCGCCAGCGCCGCCCTTTTCGCCGCAGCCTTCTTATTTTGCGGATGCAGATCGTTGTCTTCCCCGATGTCAATATTCACTGTCACCGCCACATCCGGAATTGTCCGCGCTTTTCGCTGCGCCTCACGGATGACTGCCCATGGTTCCGTACCGCAGTTTAATCCCGCAATATCTACACCGCAGTTCGGCAGCTGAACCACTACAAACGGAAGCTTTTCCTGCATCCAGCGCTCCCGCCAGTCGGCGATCATGTCTTTGAGGAGGCTTTCATAATTCTCCGGCCTGCAGTCATTCGATTCGCCCTGATACCAGACCACGCCTTTCACGGTATAAGGCAGACAGGGTGCCACCATCCCATGAAACAATCCGGTAGGCCCCCGGTTCAGAAATACCTGCTCAGGCGCTTTCTCTGTTCTGGCCAGCACGCAGTATTCCCATTCTCCCGCAAGGCAAATGGAACCGGAACTGTCGTTTTGAATGTCGTTTCGAATGCCGTTTTGGGTGCCGTTTCGGGTGTCGTTTTGTTCTTCCTTCCATGTCAGTTCCATTTTCTTGCCTGGCGTTACACGTCCTTCGCCGTTTCTGCAGACCAGATGAATCCGGATTTCATTCTCTCCCTCTTTCAAAATTCCCTTCGGGATCTGATAGATTCTCGGCGGATAACGATAGCCTGTCTCGCCCACAAGGACGCCGTTTACAAACGTCTGATCCGCATCTGTCAGCGTCCCCAGGCGCAAGACGGCACTGCAATTGGCCCAGAAGCTGCCGCCTGATGTATCATTCGCATCTGCTCCGCTCTCACTTCCTGTCGCAGATATCTTTGGCAGCCGGAATGTTTTCCGCAGAAGGATACTTCCGCAAAAATCATCGAGTCCCGCATCCTGCAGATACCCCGGAAGAGAGATCGTTCCGCAGGTTCTCTCTGTTTCTGTTTTATTTTCTGTTTCTGTTTTATTTTCTGTTCTATTATCAGTTTCTGTATTAATTATCGTTTCTGTATCTGTTTTCTTTTCCGCTTCCCTTAATGCCTCTTGCCAGGCCATCTCATCAGCGGCATTTTCTTCTGTCAGGCGGCGGCACCAGTCCGCATCCTCCAGCATCTTGCGCTCTTCCAGGTATTCCGGATGATTTTTTAGTCCCTGGTCGCTCATCCAGGCCTGTATCGGCGTACCGCCAAGGCTCAGGTTCAGAATGCCGATCGGCACCTGTTTCTTTTCTACGAGCGTTTTGGCCAAAAACCAGGAAAATGCAGAAACTTCTTCCAGATGCTCCGGGGTACAGATGTCCCATTTCGCATCCTTATGGTCTTTCGCTTCTTCGCGAAAATCATAGTCCTCCTGCACCTTATATATATGTATCAGGGAACCCCCGGCTGCAGTTTCCATCTGATTCCGCGCTTCACCTGTATTCGTCTTCTGTTCGGTCGGACATCGTGCGGCATCGGATGCGTCCTCTCCGGTCGCGTATCGTGCGGCATCCGGCTTGCTTTCGGCGAATTCCTCCGGAAACATTTCCCGCACCCGCCGCATCGGAAGTTCCATATTGGACTGACCGGAACAAACGAAAACATCTCCCACACAGACATCCCGGCTTACGATCCGCTCTTTGCCGCTGGTGATCTCCAGAAAAAACGGGCCGCCCGCCTCAAGATTCTCAAAATATGCGGTAAATGTGCCGTCTGTTTCCACCCTTGTCCGACAGGTATATGTCACCGTATCCTCTGTCGTTCTCCCCGCAGCAGACACACAGGAATAAGCAGCCTTGGTTCCGCTCTCCTGCAGGCGAAGCACAGCCTCCACTTTTTCTCCGGGAATCCCCCGGCCCCAGATCCTTGTCTGCGCACCGCGCTGAAGGATACACGCATCCCCCAGAAGTTTTGGCAGCTTTAACTGTTCTTTCATGATTCAATTTCTCCAACAAAGAGGACCGGCGCGTGTCCGGTCCTCCCATTTTTATTTTATTACTGTTTTCCGGCTTTCGATATACCGTTCAGACTTATTTGCTTGCCTGATAATAGTCATTGTACAGATTTACAAGGCTGGCTGCGTTCTGTGCCTCAACCTCCGCTACATAGGTATCCCAGTCAGCTTCTACGTCTGCCTGACCCATAGCGAACTTCAGCGTCCAGGTGTTGATCGTATCCTGCAGAGGTGTTGCCCAAAGGTTCGCCATCTCCGCGTCATCCTCGCTCATCGCGATGGACGGATCAATCTCGCTTAACTCTCTGTACTCAGCCATTCTGTTGTAGTAATCCTGCAGCTCTGTCGAGAAGTTGCTGGTCAGAAGCTCAAGGCTGCCGCTGTACATAAAGTTGCCGCATGCATAACCATACTCAAGACGCATATCAATCTGATCGTCAGAAGACTGAGCGATGGAAAGTCCGCCGCAGTAGTAACCATCTGTCAGAGAGTAAACGCCATCCTCTACGGTGTAGGTATCGCCCTCAACACCCCACTTGGTCATGGTCAGACCAGCTTCGGAATACCACAGCCAGTCAACGAAACGCATCATCTTGATGAACTCATCCTCGCCAAGCTCGTTCAGAGCGGTCGAAGAAATGCAGACGCCGCACTCAAGGCGGGAATTCTCTGCCTGATAGCTGTTGTTGCCGGTCGGGATCACAACCTCATATACAGAGAAGTTGCCTTCGCCAAGCTGAGAGGTCAGACCGTCAACCTGTGATGTATAAGAAGAACGGTTCGTGGAAATGATAGCGGTCTCGCCGCGATAGAACTTACCATCCGCCGTATCATCTTCCTGGCTCCAGGTCTCCGGATCAAGGATGCCCTCGCTTACCAGACGCTGTACAACGCTCATATACTCTTTGTACGCATCGCTCGTAGCACTTAAAACGAACTCATCATTATCCCAGTCAAAATACAGACCTGCGGAATTGGATGTGATCGACCATCCGCTGTGGATGCCGTAGGTAGCCGCGATCAGGTTCAGCAGGCAGCCGCCCTGGCCGTAACCGGACGTAGCGCCGCACCAGCGGTCAGACCAGATATAATCAGACTCACTGATCATACCCTGCTCTACCATATAAGCCTTCACATCAACGAGAATATCCGTAAACTCATCCCAGGTCCAGTCATCCTCAAGAGTGGTCACGTCATAGCCGGCTGCCTCAAAGATATCAGAACGGATCAGCAGGGAGTAGTCCTGAAGAGCAGTCTCTTTCAGACCCGGCAGACGATAGTAGCTGCCATCCTCCTGCAGAAGTGTGTCAACCTCGCTCTGCAGATCATAGTCCTCAATCATACCGGAGTAGTTCGGCATATAATCTACATAATCCGAAACCGCTACGATACCGCCGCCGGTCACATATGCGGTCTCGCTGTACATCTTCGGGATGATGTAAGGAGCTGTACCGCCGGAGATTGCCAGCGTTACCTTATCCGAATAGCTTGCATTGTTCACAACTGTGATGTCCAGAGTGACATTGGTCATCTTGGTGATCGTATCAAAAATACCGCCCTCCTCATACCAGCTGTCCTTGATCGGATATGCATCGTTGTCGTTGAAGAACATTGTGTAGGTCACCGGCTCATCCGACCAGAATGTGGAACCGTATGTGTAGCCCAGCTCTTCGTTGTAATAGCTGCCGTCGCCGTTGTCTGTGTCCTCGCTTGCGGAAGCGGTAAAGGTTGTCGCCAGGGACGCCACCATCGTTGCCGCAAGGAGGATGCTCATTACTCTTTTCTTCTTCATTAGAAAACCTCCTTAGATTGAATTAAAATAATAGTGTCACTTTCTTATCATAAGCCCTTGCCGGGCACATGAACATGGTAAATACATCAGCCCTTCACGCCGCCGAGCATCATGCCCTGTACGAAATACTTCTGGATGAACGGGTACACGCAGATGATCGGTGCCGCCGTCAGTACCATCGCGCAGGATTTGATATTGGACGCGATCGCAATCGTCTCACCCGCATCCTGCGAAGTCGAGGAGCCCGCGGTAGAGATCAGGTTCCTCAGGTAGTAAGCCACAGGCCATTTGCTCTGGGTGTCCAGATACAGGAATGCGTCAAACCAGTCATTCCAGTACATAACCAGATAGAACAGCACCATGGTCGCGATGATCGGCTTGGACAGCGGAAGTGCGATCCGGAAAAACACACCGTATTTGTTCAGTCCGTCCATCTCGCCAGCCTCTTCAAGTTCCTTCGGGACCGTCTCAAAGAAAGAGCGCATCAGGATCACGTAATAAGTAGAAATCAATGAAGGAAGAAGGAAGGCCGCTACGGTATCCTGCAGTCCCAGATTGATCATCAGCAGGTAGTTCGGGATCATGCCGCCGCCGAAATACATCGTGAAGATGATGAGCGGAGCGATAACCTTGTTGCCCCAGAGTTCGGATTTTGAAAGCGGATACGCCAGCAGCGCTGAGAAAAACAGTGCCAGAAACGTACCAACTGCTGAGTAAACGATCGTGTTGATGTAGTCCGGAATAAATACACCGTTCGTAATCACATAGATATATGTGTCCACGCTGAAATCGACCGGAAGAATTCCCACTTTACCGGCAACAATCGCCTCATAAGAGGAGAACGACTGCGCAATCAGATACAAAAACGGGTAAAGCATGACCACACAGATTAATATCATAAGAATCGTATTGCATACCGTAAATATACGGTACCCCCGCGAAACCTTAATCGCGGTACCACTGTGTTTTTTTGCCATCGTACTTCCTCCTTCCTTAATACAGGCCAGTGCCGGCGACCTTCTTGGACACCTGGTTTGCCACAGTCAGGAGTGTCAGGTTGATCAGGCCCTGGAACAGGCCGACTGCCGTCGCATAGCTGTAATTACCGGATCCGAGACCCATGCGGTATACATAGGTAGCGATGATATCGGCCGTCTCATATGTAGTCGGCTGATACAGAAGGAAGACCTTCTCAAACGCGCCGGAGCCGCACAGCTGGCCGATGTTCAGGATCAGCAGCGTCGAAATCGTCGGGAGAATCGACGGCAGTGTCACATAGAGACACTGCTGGAACCTGCTTGCTCCGTCAAGCTCCGCCGCTTCGTACATATCCGGACTGATGCCTGCCATGGCCGCCAGATAGAGGATCGTATTCCATCCAAGTCCCTGCCATACACCGGTCACTACAAAGATCGTCGGGAACCATTGCGGCAGACTGATAAACGTGATCGCCTCTCCACCCAGAGAGGTGATGAAGTTGTTGATCGGGCCACTGGTGGAAAGGATCTCACGCACCATACCGGCTACGATAACCATGGAAATAAAGTGCGGCAGATAGGAAATCGTCTGCACGACTTTCTTAAATCTGGTATTCTTTATCTCATTCAGAAGCAGTGCAAAAATAATCGTAATCGGAAAGCTGATGATCAGATACTCAAAGTTCAGAAGCAGAGTATTCCGAAACGCTCTCCAGAAATTAGAATCCCGGACGAACTGCTGGAAATACTTCAGTCCGCTCCATTCATCTCCAAAAATACTGCTGCCTGCGCGGTAGCGGCGGAACGCAATGATGTTGCCCGCCATCGGCACATAACGGAAAATGATGTAATACAAGATCGGTATCAGCATCATCGAATACCACTGCCAGTATTTGCGTATGTGTCTGCCCAAAGTTTCTCTCGGCGGCTTCTTCGCGGTCGTTGAGCTGCCGATTGCCTGTTTGCCTGTGTCAGCCATTTTTTCTCCTCCTTTATGAATTTTTCGCCCACACTATTTTTTCATTATTGCACAAAACTTTTTTTACGGCTTACCAGATTTTGCGCAATATGCCGTCAATTATTGCTTTTTTCTTTTTTCCACCGTCAAATTGCCGTGATTCAGATTTCCTTTTTTTGTCAGGCATTCAGTTTTTCCCGCTTATTGCTATTTCATGGCGGTTATGTTATGATAAATAAAGATGAAAGCAAGAGAAAGACCAAAAGGATCGGGCAGCCGTCTGATTCTTCCCAGGCCTTCCGTTTTTTTGTCCGCGTTCCTTTAAAAATGGCTTTATAAAAGGCTGTTTTTTGTGAAATGTCGCCCGGCCGCTGCGTGAAAAACACATTTTTTTTAAATAATTTATGCAGTTTTCCGGCGCGCAATTTTTGCTTATCAATACGTACCTCGCAGCAAGTGCGAGGCACTATCCTGATTCATTATATTATTACAGACAATTGGAGGAAATTCATATGGATCCGGCAAAACTGACTCTGGACGAGGACCTGCTGAAAATAGGAAAGCAGGACTCAGAACAGTACCACCGCAGGATGGAAAGTGAGCGTGAGGTGGTGGACTATCGTCCTGATACAACACTGCGTTTTTTTATTAATTCTCAGGCGGAGTCCTATGAAATGCACTGGCATCCCGCCACAGAGCTGATCATGCCGATTGAAAATACATACACGGTGATCGTAGGACAGACCCGCTATGACCTGAATCCCGGGGAAATCCTGCTGATCCCGCCGGGAGAGCTGCACCAGCTGATTGCTCCCCCCTCCGGGCTGCGGCTGATCTATATTTTTGATATGGAAGCCGTCTCCGCGATCAAAGGGTTTTCTTACCTGACGATTTTTATTTCACATGAGGTACTGATCACGCCGGAAACCTGTCCTACGGTCTACGAGCAGGAGGTTGACCTGATTCTGGAGCTTTGCCGGGAGTATTTTTTCGGCGGACATCTTCGCGCGCTGAACTGCTACGCCAGCCTGCTGAAGTTCTTTGCCAATTATGGGGAATCCCGCATTGAGCGTGTTCCTGTCTCACAAAGCGCGGAATCCGCATCAGAACGGTCGGTTCGGCTGTATGAGAAGCTGAACACGGTTTTTGACTATATGGACAGGCATTACAGCGAGGATCTCTCTCTGGAAACCGTTGCTGATGTGGCCGGATTTTCCAAGTTTCATTTTTCACGCCTGTTCAAGGAGTGTTCCGGCTATAATTTTTATGATTATCTCTGCCTGCTGCGCATCAAGGCCGCGGAAAACCTGCTGATGTCAAAGGAACATTCCATCACGGAGGTGGCGCTGCAGTCGGGCTTCTCCAGCCTGTCTACGTTTAACAGGATGTTCAAAAAGAAGAAGGGATGCACACCGTCCGAGTATCGGGCGATGTGCAGTCAGAAGATGTATGAGGGATAGATAAAGACCCGCAGACAACGGGGCGGCCTCGGACACGCTCGCGCTCATAGTCTCTTTAATATCTCACGTTCGCGGCTCTGGCAGGTGAAGAGTATGACCTGCCGGCCGCTTTTTTTGAGCCAGCGGAGGGTTGCTTCGAGTCTGTGGTCGTCGTACATGGCGAAGGTTTCGTCGAGAAGTACGGGAAGAAGAATTTGATTCTCAGTAAGCAGCTCGCCGGCAGCCATGCGGAGTGCGAAGTAAATCTGCTGCATGGTTCCGCTGCTGACCTGGTTCAGGCTGAGCACACGCGAGGGTGTATGGATCCGCACTTCCGCCGTGTCGTCCATTACAATGCGGTTGTACCTGCCGCAGGTGATCTCTTCCAGAATCTCTGAGGCGATCTCGTTCAGACGACCGCCATTTTCCCGGAAGATACGGTCTGATATGTCGCAGATGCGGTCGATTGCCAGTGTCAGTGTCTCGACCTCCATGGAAGGCTGCACATGCTGCTGATACAAAAACTCCAGTTCTTCTTTCAGTTTTCGATACGCTTCCTGACGGCCTCTGATTTCCTTAAGCAGTTCAGGAGGGCATTCAGTTCCTGATGTAAAGCTCAGCTCCGAATCAGAAGAATTGACGCCGGAATGCTCCTCACCATTGTCCGCGTACGATCCCGCATGCGGCGGGAAAAGAGCATGCACACCAATCGCCATCATCCAGAACAGAGCTGTCATGACACCCAGAAAAAGGCGCAGAGAAGCTCCCTCTGTCAGAAACGCGCCTCCCATAGTCAGCGCACCGGCTAATACAAGCATCGTGCAAAGCAGCCGGTACATCAAGGGAGAAATGCCCCTGTCTGGCTGTTCCTCTTCTTCTGCGGACCCGATCCATCCGGATTTTTCCTCCGCACCGGGGGCATCTCTGTTCGGAAGATTTCGTCCGCCGCTTCCGCGTCCGGCCGGGCTTTCGTTAAAGTACACGGCCTGCTGCTCCAGAAGCTCCAGTTCCCGGCGGAGCTGATCTGCCTTTTCCTGCTTCTGTGCAATCTTTTTTTCCAGATCCTCTTCTTCCTTCTTCTTCTGCTGCTCCAGCTGTTTTTTCTTTTTACGCAGCGACTGCAGCGCCCTCGTCACGTCGATCTCACCGTCCATGGAGCTGCCGCTGTTGATCATATATCGCTGCAGCTCCTGCGCCAACGTTTCATCCGTCTCACAATGCATCTGTGAAACAAAGACAGAATTGATAAAAGCGCTCTCACTGATCCCGCCCAGCAGCGCATCCAGATCCTCCTGCGGATGCTCTGATTCCAGCTGTTTCGTCTCACATACCAGTCCGAGCGGTATGCCGCTGCGGTCGAAACAGCGGTCAATCCGGTAAACATTGCCGTCTTCGCGAATGCGCATGCTCCCCAGAAATGCCCCCGGTGAATCCCACGGCTGACGAATCTGGTACTCATCCATCCTTGCCGCGCGTCCCCGGCCGCGGTTTAATCCGAAAAACATTGCTTTTATAAAGGAATGGATCGTCGTTTTTCCTGTCTCATTCCCGCCATAGATGATATTGATCCCCGGCTGAAATGTCATATGATAGTCTGAAAATTTCCCGTACTTTTTGATCATCAGTTCCTGTATTTCCATAGTCTCCCCCTGTTTGACCCCCCTGTTATCCACAGAGCTGCTGTTACTTTCCCGGATACAGCAGTGCCTCCAGCCCGTATGCAAGTGCCTTTTTCTCGGTAAGATTTGCCGGGCCGTCCCCAAAACTCTCAATAAAATCTCCGATCAGCTGGCCATGGTACTGCCTTTTCAATTCCTCCAGATGAAACGCGGGAACCGTCTGATCTTCGATATCCAGTATACGCCCGCATTTCAGATACTCCCGGTAATCCGGGCAAAACTGCGGATGACGTTCTCCTGTAAGGGTGATCCGATATGTATCCTGACTGCCCTTTTCCCGTACCAGACCTGCGATCTTTTCCCGCACGGAAAAGGTGGTATCCTCTTCCGTCACCATTACCGATTCCTTCCGATACTGCCGCTGTGCTTTTTCCACGAAGGAAAGCTTCACCTTTTTGCGCTGCATTTCCCCGATGATGTAACCATGCGGTCCGATGTCATTGCAGTCGATCGGCTCCAGCGCTCCCGCATACATGGCAAGGTTCCGGACAAATACCTGCGGCCTGTGGATGTGGCCGAGTGCAATGTAGTCGAATCCTGACTCCGAGAGTCTTTCCCGGCTGATGGGAATGTGCTGCGCGTCTCCGCCGTGAGCAAGTAATATTTTGAAATAATCGCTTTTCTCCGCGGCAATCCCATCGTACAGCGGAGCGGTAATTTCCTGCTGATGATAGCTGAATCCGTAAATCTCTGTCTTCAGATCCGGCAGACGCACTCTCTCACACTCCGATGAGAACAGGCAGACTACGTTCTCATTCCACGGATAGTTCAGATACGGGGACCCCGGCGCCAGATAATCATGATTGCCCGCGATCAGTACCACCACTGTCTTTTCCAGTGTGGAAAAAAGATAGTTGACCTCTTTTAACTCCCGTTCTTCCGGCTGGCGATGAAACAGATCTCCCGCGATCAGCAGAAGATCCACTTTCTTTTCATTGGCCTCCGCGATACACTGCCGGAAGCTCTCCCAAAGCTCCCGCCCCCTGTCCTTCGACCAGACATAGCCATGATCCGGAGCGGCACCCAGATGTACATCCGCAATATGCATAAACCGCATAAGTCCTCGTCTCCTCTCCCCCTCAAATTTTTTTCAATTTTTTTCAGTATAACATAGCTTTCACAAAAAAACTATGTTATACTTCTGTAAAACAATTCCGGGCAGCCCCGCGGTCTGTGGCCTGCTGCTCGAAATTATAAGAAACGGAAACCATCACACAGGAGGAAAGGAAAGATGAGTAAGCTTGCAGAGGAATTCAAAGCCTTTATTATGCGCGGCAATGTCATCGATATGGCAGTCGGCGTAATCATCGGCGCAGCATTCAGCAACATTGTATCATCACTTGTAAACGACATTGTTATGCCTGTAGTTACGCTGGTGACCGGACGGATCAATTTCACCGATCTGATGATCCCGCTCGACGGGAACAGCTATTCTACACTGGCGGCAGCTCAGGAAGCCGGCGCGTCTGTCATCGCATATGGCAACTTTATCCAGATGATCGTGGAATTCCTGCTGACCGCTCTGGTAATCTTCTTTGTCATCAAGGGCATCAATAAGCTGCATAAGCCGGCTCCGGAACCGGAAGTGACCACCAAGATCTGCCCGTTCTGTAAATCTGAAGTACATAAAGACGCGACAAAGTGCCCGAACTGTACATCGGCGCTGTAAAAGCTGCGTAACTGCTTTGTATCTTTACGGTTATGGGGAAAAAGCCCATTGAAAGTTGTATTTTTTTTATGAAAACAGCAGCCCACCCGCTTACGGATATTTCCATGCGGGGTGGCTGCTGTTTTTCCTGCAGATAATCTGTCAGGGCTGACTGCCGTTTTTCTGCTGTTCGGGTAACTGTCCATACCTTCACAGTTACCTGTTCGGTACTTTAGCAGCACAGGAAATACGGCATGGCGCCCATCCGGCCGCCTCCGCCGCAGCAGCAGCTGCAGACGATCCAGGCCAGACACAGACGTGTACAATAGCTGTTGGCATGCGTCATGGGACTGCCATATTCTTCTCCCATGGACTGATACCAGCGGCCGCCGCCTTCCATCTCGGAAAGGAGCTGACGGTACTGCATGTTGTTCGGCTCCATCTGAACCGCCTTCTGTGCGTGATCAAGGGCCAGCACGTTATTGCCCCTGCCGGAATTCGCCAGAGCGCTTAAGTAATACCAGCGCGCTGTACGGTTCGAAATCCCGTTCAGGACATTGATCGCTTCATCATAATGATTGCTGCGGATATAATTCTCTGCCGCGCGCAAGTGCGGATCGTCATTCGCGGAAGAGCCGGATGAACTGCTCTGACCGCTGCCGCCGTAGCTGCCGTAGCCGCCAAAACCACCAAAACCGCCGAATCCGCCGTAGTTGCCATAACCGCCGTAACCACTGCCGCCTGAGCCGCCGGAAGAAGAGGAACGGCCGCCGCCCTGCTTTGCTTCGTAGCTTCCGGCTCCATGCTCTTTGTCATACATGATCTGCTGGTAAGCCTGCTGAACTTCCTTGAACTTCTCTTCCGCCTGTGCCTTATTCGGGTTATTGATATTTGCGTCCGGATGATACTGTCGGCTCAGCTTGCGGTATGCCTTTTTGATCTCTTCCTCCGAAGCATTTCTCGATACCCCGAGAACCTCATATGGATCTTTCATAATCTCCTCCAGTGCCTGTGCGCTGTTCTTTCTTTCGATCGACCTTTTCCTGTATTATGGAGTATCTGCACCATACCCCGGAATACAGGATATTGCGGATAATCGGTGCGTACTCTATCACCGGCAGCCGTTCAAACGCCCGGGAAGCCTCCGCCATCATCCCGGTCAGAATCTTCCGTATCTCCTCACGGCGCGGCTCCTCCCAGATATCGGACAGGCCGGCTCCTGTATCCGGTCCATCCTCACTCTGCACCGGCTTCTTCTCATCGAAAGCATCGTTTTTCGCCAGAAATACATTGTAATTGCCGTGCTTTCTGTCTTTTTCAATATCTTCCACTGCATCCAGAAGATAAATGAATTTCCCGAGGTAAAACCCGATCTGCCGTAAATCTTCCTGCCAGAGATCCTCCTTCCAGACATACAGTTCAGCCAGAAAATTGCCGGTAAGGCCGGCAACATAATCAATATCCATCGGACTGGCAGCATTCTTATCTGTGCCATCCGGATTCCCGGACGATGCCTTTTTCCAGGCTTCCTCCACCTCATGAAGCAGGCGGATATTCTCCTCCACGGCCTTTGCCTGACGCGGATATTCCGCGCTGATGCGCTCATAGCCGGATTTCAGCAGAGCCGAGATCGTGCGCCCCGTGACCTTACGTTCATCCTCCCAGTCATCCAGACCTTTCTGGTAAGCGAGCAGCACACACATATCCGCCGCATAGCCGATCGCGTCGTTCTTCGCCATCGGATGCTTATGCACCGGATGCGGCAGACAGCGTTTATCTTCAAATAAAGTCTCCGGCTCGTACAGACCGGTCAGCAGGATCGCCAGGAACGTCATGTCATAATTCAATACCATCTGCGCTCTCCTGCCGTAACGGCGATGCAGCTCCTGACACAGACCGCAGTAGAAGCTGCGGTAGGTCGTATACTCCCGCAGCTTCAGTTCCTGTTCATTTACATAAATATATCCAAACATAGCTCAGCTCTTTTTCTGAAATTCATTCCGGCATTTCGGACAGGTAATGCAGATTTTTCCTTTCCCGCGCGGGACGCGGATCTTCTGTCCGCAGGAAGGGCATTTATATATATGGTAATCTTTCGCCTCCTGCGCACGTCTGCCGGTCTTCTGGAATCGGCCGCGAATGCCCTGTGTGATCTCCATATACTTCTCATTCTCCGCGCTGCGCTTCACATAGTTTCTGGAGAACATCCGAAAATAGCTCACGATCAGAAGCACCAGAGCAAGAAGATAGATCAGCGACTGCCCCGTAAAAATATTGATCACCAGAAGTACCAGACATACAGCCAGTGTAAATCTGGAGAGCTCATCCGTGCCGTACCTCCCGGACATAAAGTTGGAAAAAAAGTCCGAAATTTTTTGTTTCATCTCATATCCGCCTCACATTTCTTTAATTGATGCACACAGACGCGCATGGAATGGCTGCTTTGCAGTAGTCATAAGGAATCCTCCGACTACGTCGGCATCTTCGCTGTCGCTTCGGTCGGTGCTTAACGCGTGCCACTGGCACGCAGCACCCTTATGACATACCTCGCGTCTGGCGCAAAGTAAAACGACTTACGTCGTTTACTATAATTAATAAAAAACTTTAACGCTATTCTGTCGGAATGTCAACGGATGCTGTCTCAATTTCACAGAAATTTAAGAGAAAGACAAATCATGCAATCCGAAAATAGAGGCACGCCGTAAACAGGTTGTCCTCTGTCTTAAGCTCCAGTCTTCCTTCCAGAAGCTCCGCCAGGTTCTGCGCTATCGACAGCCCAAGTCCGCTGCCTTCTGTGCTGCGGCTTGCGTCCCCGCGGACAAACCTCCCGGTCAGTTCGTCCGCTTCTATGGTGATCTTTTCACGCGATACATTCTGCAGGGCAATCAGCACTTCCCCCTCATCTACTTTTCTTAAGATGATCTGTACTTCCGTGCCTTCTTTCGCGTATTTATAAATGTTCCCAAGCAGATTTTCCAGGATACGCCACAGCTGCCGTCCGTCAGCCATGATATAGATCGGCTCTTTTTCCATCCGCCAGACAATTGTCAGGCTTCGCTCCTCAAGACGCTCTTCAAATTCTCCGCAGGCCTGCATCAGCATGCTCCGCATCTCTACGCGCACGATTTCCAGCTCAATATTGCCCGAGCTGATCTTGCTTGCCTCCACGAGATCCTCCGTGAGCTGCTTCAGCCGCTGAGATTTCTGCTCAAGCACCTCGACATACCGGCGGGCACGTTCATCCGGCAGGTTCTCCCTTTTCAGCAGGTCAACATAGTTTACAATCGATGTGAGCGGAGTTTTCAGATCATGCGAAACATTTGTGATCAGTTCTGCTTTCAGACGCTCATTTTTTACGATTGCCTCAAGCGCCTTACACAGACTGTCCCCCATCTCGTTCACTGCCTCAGCCATCCTGCGGGATTCGCCCGAAAGAGCCGTCGTGTCAATCCGGTACTGGAGATCTCCCTGCGACAACTGATAGATGCCCTCATAAACATTCTGTTTTCCGGCCATGTCACGCATCAGATATAAGAGGACAGCCATGTCCAGCAGCACGACCAGAACCAGACCGACGCGGCCAAAAAACAGCATAAACAGAGCATTCAGCACAAAAAAGCCAATATAGGACAACAACAACTGGCCGGAAGCGGCCCTTGATGAGTTCACCTGCCTCCAGGTCAGGATCAATGTGTACGTGACCGAATTCGTCCAGAGTGTTTTTGCCAGCAGGCGCCGCTCAAACCCCAGACAGGCCGACAGAAAAATCAGCCACGCAGAAGCGGCAAATACCGCCGCCTGTAGATTTTCGTTTCCCGGAAGAAGAGCAGATATCTGCAGCCAGCCGGAAGCCAGCAGAGAATATAAGATTGCAACGATCAGATATACCCCCAGCGCAAGCTCGGTCGGAATGGCATCGATTGTCTGCACAAGCCCCCGTCGGGCGCCCAGAAGGGAGTATACAAAGCAGAACAGCAGCACAGTCATGCAGGTTACCGCACCAACGGTGGAATTCCGGATGATACCTTCCCGCTGCGCGTAGTATTCCGCTCCGGACTGCAGTTCATCGCCCACCGGATAAGAAGTGTCCACCGCCAGATATACTTTTTCATTAGAGCCTACAAAGCGCTCATTCAAAAACCATTCTGAAGCGGCGCTGCTCGCCACGCGGTCCGGATTTGTCACCATGATGTTGTAGCTGCGCTCACCCTCATAAAGGCTTAAAAAGTTTTCTTCCTCCTCAGCCGCCTCGACGGCCTCGTCGTAGGTCGAGCCGCCTGTATTCGTATATAAAAGTCCGCTCGAAGTGTCCTCTATGCAGTAAAGAAGATTGGAAGGCGCGTCCGCAGACCAGCTCTCATCCTGCTCGGTTGTATATTCCGTATAGCGTTCGTAAAGATCAGCGCAGACCTCATCCAGCTTCGTGTACATTTCTTCCACATACGCTGCCGCGTCCGAATACCAGCGCGAGCACTCTGCCAGTGAGATGCCTGTCACAGGTAAAATGGTCTCCAGGGTTCCCGACTGTTCATCCAGCCATTCGCCCGCGTCCCGTCTGCTGTCACTGTCAGTCGCCGCCTCAATGGCATCGTGAAGAGCCTGCCACCCGCCGCTCTCATAGAAATCAAGCAGATCTCCCAAAAGATAGGTGGTGTTCAGATCCTGAATCACATTGCCGGTCTCATTGTAAATCTGTATGTCGATCTGTTTGGAACGGTCGAGCTCTCCGTCTGTTTCCAGGAGCCGCGCATTGTCCTGCCCCCGGATCTTGTTGGAAAGGATCGTATCCACCTGACGGAAAAACAGATCCGACTCCTCGTAGCTCTGGGAAAGTACGTTTAAACTGTTGGAATCCCCCACCCAGAAGCTGATGCTGACCATACAAAAAGCGATTCCTCCGGCCGCAACAGCCTGCAGAAGGATCAGGATCGCTTTTATCTGCCTTTTGTAAATCCATTTGTTCACTGGATATTCTCCACTCTGTAGCCAATCCCCCAGATGACCTTAAGATACTTCGGATTCTTGGGATCGATCTCAATCTTTTCCCGGATGTGGCGAATGTGCACGGTCACCGTGTTATCCGCGCCAAAAGCCTCTTCCTTCCAGATCTCTTCATAAATCTGATCGATGGAAAACACTTTTCCCTTATTCTTCACCAGGAAAAGAAGGATGTTGTACTCAATCCGGGTCAGCTTCACCGGTTCGCCGTCCACTGTGACTTCCTTGCGGTCGTCGTTGATCATCAGGCCGCCTGTCCTGTAGACCTGCTCAGAATTCACAGGCTCAGCCGCCGCCGCGCCAAAACTGGTATAGCGCCGGATCTGGGACTTCACGCGCGCGATCAGTTCCAGTGGATTGAACGGCTTGGCCACATAATCGTCCGCGCCGAGATTCAGTCCCAGTACCTTGTCCGTATCCTGCGTCTTCGCGGAAAGGATAATGATCGGGATACTGCTTTCCTCTCGGATCTTCATGATCGCATGAATCCCGTCCATCTTCGGCATCATCAGATCCAGAATCAGCAGATGTACGTCCTCCTGTTTCAAAACTTCCAGTGCCTGCTCGCCATCGTAAGCCTTCAGCACATGGAATCCTTCCTGTGTCAGATAAAGTTCGATCGCGTCCACGATCTCTTTCTCATCATCGCATACCAGAATGTTGTACATACCGCATCTCCTTCCTGAATCCGCCCGCAAAGATCTGTCAAACGGAACGGTTCCGTACCTTTACAGTTACGTCAAACGCACAAATATATACCTTACTTTATCAAAACTCTCTTAAATTCCAGGCAGGATTTCATTAATAGTTTCTTAGAATCATTATTTTGCCTCAATGACATGCATCATGTTCGTCATCGCACCCTTGCCGCTGACCATATTGGTCGCCGGGTCGCCTGCGGTGAGTACCACCATGTCGCCGGGCTTTACATAGCCGTCACGCTTCACAATATACATCGCGTGGGAAATGATATGCTCGGTCGTGTCTTCCTCATAGCCCTGCAGTGGCGTCACGCCCCAGTAAATCTGCATTTTCCGCAGCGCCCACGCATTCGGTGAGATCGCGTAGATCGGAATCGGCGCACGGAAATTCGACATCAGGCGGGCAGTCTGTCCGGTCATGGTCGGCGTCACAATACAGTCTGCCTGAACGTTGATCGCCGTCCGGATCGCCGCCAGACCGACCGCGTTGGAGACATTCGCGCCCCCGCGCAGTCCGCGGTATTCCTTCTGCATGTAGCTGTCCTGATTGTAACCTTCTGTCGTCTCCGCGATCTGTGTCATCATCTTCAGCGCTTCCACCGGATATTTGCCGGCTGCCGTCTCGCCGGAAAGCATGATGGCGTCCGCGCCTTCACGGATCGCGTTCGCCACGTCCGTCACCTCCGCCCTTGTCGGACGAGGATTGCGGATCATGGAATCCAGCATCTGCGTGGCGATGATGACCGGCTTGTATTTTTCATTGCACTTCTGCACGATCATGCGCTGCACATGCGGCACCTCATAGGCCGGGATCTCCACACCCATATCGCCGCGTGCCACCATGATGCCGTCCGCTGCCTGAATAATGCGGTCGATGTTCGAAATGCCCTCCGCGTTCTCGATCTTGGCGATAACGCTGATGCGCTCGCCGCCGTTTTCTTTCAGAATCGCCTTGATCTCCTTAATCGCGTCCGCGTCCCGCACAAAAGAAGCCGCGATAAAATCAATTCCCTCCTGAATGCCAAAAAGAATGTCTTCCCGATCCTTCTCCGTGATGCCCGGCAGGTTCACTTTTACGTTCGGGACATTCACACCCTTACGCTGTCCCAGGCTGCCGCCGTTCTCGACCTGACAGACAATGTCGCTGCCTTTGATTTCCTGCACCTTCAGGCCGATCAGACCGTCGTCGATGAGGATCGTATCTCCAGGCTTTACATCTTCCGCAAGCTGCGGATAGGTCTGGCTGACTTTTTGGTCGTCTCCTTCTATCGTCTCTGAGGTCAGGGTAAACTGCGCCCCTGTCTTAAGCGTCACCGGGCCGCCGTCTTTCAAAAGACCCGTGCGGATCTCCGGTCCTTTTGTGTCAAGAAGAATGGCGATCGGCTTTTTGATCTCCTGCCGGACGCTTTTAAGCTGATCAAAACGCGCCTTCTGTTCTTCATGTGTGCCATGGGAAAAATTGAAGCGGGCAATATCCATCCCGTTTAATGCCAGTGTCTTCATGACCTCCCGGTCGTCCGATGCCGGCCCCATCGTACAGATGATTTTTGTCTTTTTCATAAAACCTCTCCGCTCTCCTTTCGTCATTTCTGTTCCTGCTGTATTATTGTTCCGTCTCTATCTGATCGCCGGTCACCCGCAGCAGATCCTCGATCTCCCCGATCGGCATCTCCAGATACGCAGAGACTTCCTCCGCAGACACTCTGTGCCCCAGATCGCGCTCCAGATTGTGCACTGCCTCGTTCAGATGATTTACGCGGCTTACCAATCCATTGTCCATTTTCTGACCGTCCCGGCTGTCGCTGACTGCCTTCTCCATCGCGCAGCGCACCGTATTGATAATATGGGCACGGCAGGCCGCCGCACTCTCAAACTGATCCAGCGATTCCATAGCGGTCAGCAGGCCCAGATTTCCTTCCTGGATCAAATCCTCCGAAGAAAGGTCTTCCTCTCCGTAATCCTCCGCCATCGTACAGATAAGCGGAAGGTAGATGCCGATCAGACGCTCTTTTGCCAGGGAATCGCCGTTTTTTGTGCGTTCTATCAGAAGGATCTCTTCCTCATCATCCACATCGGACAGGGTCTCCAGTTCCTCAAGGTACATCGAAAGGCTGAGGCGGGAATCGTCCGAAGTTTCTTCTGCCGGGTCAGCTTCTTCCAAAGCATCCTCATCTGAAGCTTTCCCATCAGAGGCCGTTTTATCCTGCCTGTCTTTGTGCTGCCGGGAACCGGCCTGTTTTTCTGATTCTGTCACACGGATCCCCTGCCCGGCAAGATACTCATAGATTAACTGAAAATGCTCTTCCGTAAGCGGCATATCCTTTAAAATACTCCGAATCTCTTCCTGCGTCAGAATACCGCCCGTCTCATCGGCAGCCGCTTTCAGATCTGTCAGTCTTTCGCGAAAAAGAATTCTGTTCTCCATAATTCTGTCACTCCTCAAAGATGGTCCGTCATTTATTCTTCGTAGCTGTTCAGTACCTTCACAGTTACTGTTCTTCTGAAAGTTCCTCGACTGCCCGTGCCAGCACGGGGTCGCTCTCTTTCTCCAAATCCGCATCTGTGTCCGCATTCTCTGTGTCCGCATCTTCCGCATTTTCATCCACAACAATATCAGGCGTGATACCGTTTCCGTCGATCTCCTGCCCGTTCGGCGTATAATAATTCTCCACCGTCAGCTTAAATGCGGAGCCGTCAGAAAGTGAATAGGTCTTCTGCACTACACCCTTGCCATAAGTCTGCGTACCGATGATCGAACCAATCCCGTAATCCTGAATTGCCCCCGCAAAAATCTCGGAAGCGCTCGCGGAGCCGCCGTTCACCAGGACCGCCACCTCACAGGTCACACTGCGTTCATCGTCCGCGTTGTATTCCTCGCGGTTTCCGTTTTTATCCTCCGTATATACGATCAGACCTTCCGGCAGGATCTCATCGAGAATATCGCAGACCGCAGAGAGCAGGCCGCCCGGATTGTCGCGCACATCCACGATCAGCTTCTCCATGCCCTGCTCATTCAGATCCTCAATGGCGCTCTGAAACTGCTCCACCGCGCTCTCGGTAAACTCCGTCAGCATCAGATAGCCGATGCTGCCATCCAGCATCTCATAAGTCACATAAGTCGGCGTTACATCGCCGCAGGTGATCGTAAGCTCCAGTTCTTCCTCTGTGTCCGGCCGGTAAACGGTCATGGTAAAGGTATCTTTTGACTTGATCAGGGTCACCAGTTCATTCAGCGTCAGGTCTTCAATCGTACCGCCATCCACCGCACGCACGATGTCGTCCACCCTCAGTCCGCCTTCCTCGGCCGGGCTGTCCTCATAGACCTCACCGATGTAAAAATCTCCCGTCTCCGAATCCGTGCCGATTGACGCGCCGATCCCATAATACTCGCCGCGTGTAGAATCCATCACGGAAGACAACTCCTCCGCCGTATAATAACTCGCGTAGGCGTCATCGAGGCCCGCGGCTATGCCCTTGAAGAGATACGATTCCAAAAGCTCGCCGTCCACTTCATCCAGGTAATAATCCTCGATAATCTCCTGTACCTGCGCCAGCTTGTTCAACGTGCTGCCTGTGGTAAGCACTTTTGCTCCCGGATTGCCTTTCCCGGTCAGGTCACGCACGATCCCCGGCACAAAAATGACCGCAGCCATACAAAGCAGCGCCAGAATCGCTCCCGTCAGCATTCCGTTGACAAAGTGCCGTCTGCCATGCTTTTTTATATCATTCTCAGTGATAGCCGACTGTTCTGAGACTACTTCCTGCTGCCCGTCAGCTTCTCCCTCCTGTTTTTCTTCCTTTTGTTCAGGTTCCATAGTCTCTGCTCCGGTCGTCATCCGGTCTTCGCTGTCTCTGATATCTTCATCCTCCGGCAAAACTGTCATCACAAATCTCCCCTCGCAATTATTTATTCCAGATCAATCTGATCTTCTGCTTTTGGGCTGCCTTTCTGATCACTTTTTTTCAATCGTCTCCGTCATTGTTTCCAACCGGACCCGTGCAGTAAAGATCTTGCTGTTTTCAAACCGAAAGGACGCATTCCCGCCGTATTTTTGTGCCGTTCGTTCAAGGCTGAACAGGCCGTATCCGCCGCCGATACGGCCGCTCGTATACGCTGCTGCCGGAAGAAAGCTCCCGTCCAGACGATGTTTGCCGGAGGGACGTACATTCTCGCACGGGTTGGCTGCCTGTATCAGAAGCGAACCGTTGATCACGCCGATTTCAACGCTGATCCAGCAGTCTTCCCTGATCTGCTCACAGGCGTTGATGGCATTTTCCATTAAATTGCCAAACAGAATGGTCAGATCAACCGGAGAAACATTGACATCACCACAGTTTGCCCGCACCCTGCACTGAATATTCTGATCCGCTGCCAGCCCCACATAATACTGAAGCAGCCCGTTGATTGTCGTATTTTTACAATAAGTGACCATATCTCTGTGACCAATCCGCTCGGTCAGTTCGGCAAGGTAGGATTTCGCAAATTCTACGTTGTTCTCAACGAGCATCTCTGACAGATGGTTCAGGGAATGGCGCATATCGTGGCGCAGGATCCTGGTCTGCTCCATATCACGAACAATATTATCATACTGTATTTTCTGAATTTCCAGCGTTTTGCGCTCTTCATTTTCGCGTTTTCTGATCACCGAATCGTGAAAAAACTTCCAGTAAAAAACACTGAGCACCGCCGCCACCATCACCATGGGCGGAGCCACCCACCACCAGAACGTCTTCAAAAGTCCCGTCGGTCCGGAAGCGTAGATCACCATCATAATAAAAAACAGGAACGTGATCAGGATCACCAGCCAGAACTCTCTGCGGATACTGTCAATCTGCATCTCTGCCAGATATTCTCTCACAGCCCGCCTCATGAGAAATGCGAAAAACGGGAGAAATAACGCGGCTGTAACAGTGTACAGTAACACATCCAGCGGTGTGTATACCTGTGAAGCCAGATTGACAGATGATAAAGTTTCGATCATGCCCACCAGCAGATATTGCGTAGCCGCATAAAGTAATGTCAGTATGAGCACGACCATCTTTTTGATCGTCTCCACCTGCAATGCACGAACATAGACTACAACAAACAATATAATGGCAGCCGACATATACAGATTTGCAAAAAGCGTCCAAAAAGACGTCCGGCTGATATAGTCAATTCCCATATAGAGCGGAAACAGAGCGGAAGCTAACATAGCCAGCGCCAGACTGCTGAGCTGAACACGTCTGCAGGAATACCGATATGCTCCCTCGGCAAAGGGCAGCAGGCATAGAAGGATTCCGCCTCCGAACTGGATGAGGAAGCCTTCGTCCAGTTTTGGCTCCAGTTCTTCCATAGGCATCCACACACGAAGCAGCCTGCCGTCTGTCAGGTGCACTTCCCTGGCATGCCCCACACTCTGAATATAGCTGATTTCATCAAGAAATACCGTATGACTTGCATTTCCGTAGGAAAAAGAAATGACCGGTCGTTTTTTCTTCTGTGTCTCGAAAAAACGACGGAATGTCTCCTCAACACTTTCGCTCGTCACAGGCTTTACCAGATAATGAAGAGCATTGAGGGAAAACGCATCCACTGCGAAGTCTGTACTGGTAGTGACAAATGCAATCCCGGTAGAAGGTGAGATTGCCCGCAGGCTTTCGGCGATCTTCACACCATTTTCGCCGGGCATATAAATGTCCAGAAACGCGATGTCAAAAGGCGTTTTCCTTTCAGCCGCTTCCATCAGATCCTTTCCGCTCACAAAGCATTCCGGCCGGCGTGAGGGATCATAATCGCGCAAAGCCGCCAGCAGTTGTTCCTGCTCTCTGATACTGTCATCACAAACCGCGATCCGCAAACCGATCCCTCCTTCCGGTCAAAACCTGTCCTCTCACAGGCACGCTTTGATTTTTTCGATCATTTCAGAATACTCCGCATCGGTCAGATATACCTTGTCCGGATTCATCTGGAACACTCCGCCCCACTCATCCGTTTTTTATCTCTGCACTCTCGCGCCTGCGCCGGACATGATGCCCTCGACTTCTTTCAGGCTTGCCATGGTGGTGTCGCCCGGAGTCGTCATCGCCAGCGCGCCATGCGCCGCACCGTAATTCACGGCCGCTTCCGCGCCCTTACCCATCATCAGGCCGTACACCAGACCGGATGCGAACGAGTCTCCGCCGCCGACACGGTCCAGGATCTCCAGGCCGTTGTAATCCGCTGCCTTGTAGATCTCGCCGTCCGCCCAGCACAGAGCGCTCCAGTCATTGACAGTCGCGGTCTTTACCTTGCGCAGTGTGGTAGCCACTACCTTGAAGTTCGGGTAGGTCTTCGCCGCCTCGTTGATCATCTTGCGGTAGCCGTCAATGTTCAGTTCCTTTAAGTTCGCGTCGTTGCCTTCGATCTCAAACCCTAAGCAGGCAGTGAAATCTTCCTCGTTGCCGATCATGACATCTACGTATTTCGCGATCTCTTTGTTCACTTCCTGTGCTTTCGCCTGGCCGCCGATCGCACTCCACATGGACGGACGGTAGTTCAGGTCGTAGGAAACGACGGTGCCGTATTTCTTCGCGGTCCTGATCGCCGCGATAACAGTCTCGCAGGACTGCTCGGAGAGCGCCGCGTAGATGCCGCCGGTGTGAAGCCAGCGCGCGCCCAGCTCGCCAAAGATGTAATCAAAATCGAAATCCTCCGGCGTCGCCTTGGAGATCGCCGTATTCGCACGGTCGGAGCAGCCCACCGCGCCGCGGATACCAAAGCCGCGCTCGGTGAAATTGATGCCGTTGCGGCAGACGCGTCCGATACCATCCGTCTTCATCCATTTAATGAGGGAGGTGTCCACGCCGCCCTGCAGGATAAAATCTTCCATCAGCTTGCCGACCTCGTTGTCCGCGAACGCCGTGATTACGCCGGTACGCAGGCCGAAGCAGCGGCGCAGGCCGCGGACGACATTGTACTCGCCGCCGCCTTCCCATGCGCGGAAGGAACGTGCCGTGCGGATCCTGCCTTCGCCCGGATCCAGACGAAGCATCACTTCGCCCAGAGATACCGCGTCATATTTACATTCACTTGCCGGTCTTAAATTTAATTCCATGGTCTTTGCCTTTCTATTATAATATGTATTTTTCAAGTGTCGCCTTCACTGCTCCCGGTCCCGCGATCAGCTCCTTAAAGTAGCCGATAACGGTGTCCGCCAGACCGATCTCATACAGATCCACGCCAAAGATATCCGTCCTCTTCAGGATCGGCTCTACTTTTGCTTCCACACCGTCACTCTCGCCGAGCTTAATGTCCTGTACATACGGGCAGACGGTGGTAAGCTGCGGATCGGGACTGAGTTCAAATGCCTTGCCGGAGTCGTCGATGGCCATCAGATAGCGGAGCCAGCCGGCCAGTACCAGCGGGATCAGCTTCAGGGATCTGACATCCTTGTCGTCGGCTGCCGCATAAGCCGAGATCGTACCGCCGAAGCGGATCGCCAGCTTCTGCGAGGTATCGGTCGCGATACGCTGCGGCGTATCCGGCATGAACGGATTCGGCAGACGCACGTTGATAACTTCGCCGATGAACTGCTCCGGATCGAGCAGATCCTGCTTAACAACCACCGGAAGTCCTTCTTTATAACCAATGGTCTCAACCATCTTTTTCAGTACCGGATCGCGCATCTCCTCATAAATACGCTCATAGCCCAGCAGGCAGCCGAATACCGCCAGCGAGGTGTGCAGCGGGTTCAGGCAGGTGCAGACCTTCATCTTCTCGACGCGGTCCACGTTCTCACGGGTCGTATAGATGACGCCGCCCGGCGTGAGATTGATCTTTCCGTTCGGGAAAGCGTCCTCGATCACGAGATACTGACACTCTTCCGCGTTGACGAACGGAGCGACATAGGTCTTCTTCGAGGTAATGACCGGCTCCAGCTCTTCCAGTCCGTCGTCCGCGAGAATCTTCTCCACATTCGCGTCCGGACGCGGGGTGATCTTGTCGATCATGCTCCACGGGAAACCGACCTTTGTTTTGTCATTGATATAGTCCACAAATCCGGCCTCAGCCACGCCGTTCTTCGCCCATTCATTCGCGAATGTGCTGATCGCGGCATACAGCTTGTCGCCGTTATGCGAGCAGTTGTCCATGCTCACCATCGCGACAGGCTTTGCTCCCGCCTGATAACGGGTGTAAAGCAGCGCCGCCACCTTACCTATGTAGCTTGTCGCCTGCTCCGGACCTTTTTTGAAATCCTCCTCGACCGCCGGAAGCGTCTCGCCCTTGCCGTTTATGAGGCTGTAGCCCTTCTCGGTGATCGTAAAGCTCGCCATTTTCAGCGAATCCGCGGTAAAGACCTCCTTCAGTCTGGAAAAATCAGCCGTATTTTCCGGATCGAGCGTCAGCGACTCCACGATACTGCCGACCACGGTCTTCTCCACTGTGCCGTCGACCTTCAGCGTCGCCAGTACACTGTAGCTGTCATGCGGAAGATACATTTTCTCGATGATCTCATAATCAAACCCTTCCGCCACGATCAGGCCGGTCTCACATTCGCCCTTATTCAGCAGTCCCTGCAGCAGGTTCGCCTGAAAAGCGCGGAAAATGTTGCCCGCTCCGAAATGGATCCATTCCGGCGTCTCTTTTGTCTTTGCCTTCACCGCTTCCCGGTCAAATTCCGGAAGCTGATACCCTTTGTCCAGCCATTCCTGGCGGTTCTTCAAACCGTTCTCACTTAACTGCATAGTAAAATCCCTCCTTAAATTATGCTCTGCGCGCATCCGGATCCAGATCAAATCCGAAATACCGCACCGCGTTCCCATAGGAAATCCCGCGAATCAGCTGTTCCAGTGCCACCTCATCGTTCGGATACTCCCCGTTCTCGACCCAGCCACCGATCAGGTTGCAGAGGATGCGGCGGAAATACTCGTGTCTTGTATAGGACAAAAAGCTGCGGGAATCCGTCAGCATACCGAGGAAGTTGCCCAGAAGCCCCAGGTTTGCCAGCGAGATCATCTGATCAGTCATGCCCTGCTTATGATCATTGAACCACCAGGCGCTGCCCTGCTGGATCTTGCCGATGGCATCCGAATTCTGGAAGCAGCCGAGGATCGTGCCGATCGCCGCGTTGTCAGTCGGGTTCAGGCTGTAGAGGATGGTCTTCGGAAGAGCATCCTCAATCGCCAGCGCGTTCAGGAAATCCGCCAGTTCAGACGACGGCGCGTAGTTGTTGATGCAGTCCACACCGGCATCCGGGCCGATGGACTTGTACAGCAGCTGGTTGTTGTCGCGCTTCACGCCGTAATGCAGCTGCATCGCCCAGTTGAATTCATGATACAGCGCACCCATCTTCAGCATAAACGCGGTCTTGAACTGCAGCTCCTCAGTGCGGGTGATTGTCTCACCGTTCAGTCTCTTTGCAAAAATTGCGTTAACCGTCTCCTCAGAGGCCGGCACATACATCACATACTCCAGACCATGGTCGGATACGCAGCAGCCCCTTGCCGCAAAATATTCCATGCGGACTCTCAGCGCCGCGACCAGATTCTCAAACGACGCGATCTTCATTCCGCTCACCTCAGAGAGCGTCGCGATGTACTCCGCGTAATCCGGCTTTTCCAGGTTCATCGCCTTGTCCGGACGCCATGCCGGAAGCACCTGCACCTCAAAGGTCTCATCCTTCGCGATGACCTCATGCCATTCCAGAGAATCGACCGGATCGTCCGTCGTGCAGATCAGCGTCACACCCGAGCGGCGGATGATGTTGCGCGCGCTCATATCATCCTGATGCAGAGCCTCGTTGCAGAGGTTCCACACCTCTTCCGCCGTCCTGCCGTTCAGCGCCCCATGATAACCGAAATACCGCTGCAGCTCCAGATGGCTCCAGTGGTAAAGCGGATTCCCGATCGCTTTTTCCAGCGTTTCCGCCCATTTCTGGAACTTTTCGCGGTCCGTAGCGTCGCCTGTGATGTACTTTTCCTCAATGCCGTTCGAGCGCATCTGTCTCCACTTGTAGTGGTCGCCGCCCAGCCACACCTGCGTGATGTTGTCAAACTTGCGGTCTTCCGCAATCTCACGCGGGTTGATATGGCAGTGATAGTCGAGAATCGGCGTCGTCTCGGCATACTCATGAAACAGCTTTTTCGCCGTCTCAGTTGACAGGAGAAAATCCTTGTCCATAAATGCTTTCATGTTGCTGCCCTCCATTCTTTGTTAACAGGTTACTCTCATTGCTTGCACAGTTACTCTGATTATAACGCATCAGTCTTTTTCTGTAAATCTGATAAAAGCAATTCCATTCAAAATTATCTTTCGGTTCAAAGTCTTTTGGGAAAAAAGAACGCAGCTGTTCTTTTACACCATTCTGCTGCAATTCCTCCCTGAGTTCCTCCTTCAGCCCGTTCACAGCCAGAAATTCTCTGACTTCCTGAAGCCCGATTACCGCTTTCGTTTTCTCCACGCAATAATCAATGTCATATCGCGTATCCGTCTCCCAGCGCGTCAGCATATCCGCTTTGTCTTCAACCCATTCGGTCACCACGGCGCAGGAACCATTGTTTCCCGACATACGAACCAGCTTGTCAATGTCATGAGTGTTCGGCACCGTCACACCGACACATTCCAAGAACGCTTTTAATGTCTTCTCAACAGCCTGCTGGAGATGATACGCCACATTATTTATATAAGCTTCGTCATTCATCGGAACAGCCAGAAGGTTCTCCGCCGCTTTAAAGTCCAGCCAGGCACGTCTGAACAGCCGAATGTCACACATATTGCCCCTCCCTGTCATACACAACAATCCCTTTTTCCGCTATTTCTTTTTTTAACCGGTCTCCGATCCGGTCCCAGTATACCAGATCGATCTCCTCTTCTGTATTGTTGTGAAACGGGACCTCGTCATAGCGTTCCACGCACAGGTCCAGATCACTGTAGCTATTGCATCGAAATTCCACCGCACTTCCGAACACGATCACTGCCTTCACATTCCGATCCTTTTTAAAATCCTCCTGCAGCGTCTGAACCAGATCCTGCTTGAGCGGATGGATATATTCCGCGTTGGCAAAGCGAATGCAGCTGTTTTTTCGATCAAAAGTAAAATGGAGATCATAGTTATTAAATGTTTTCATAGTTTCATTCCAATCGTTCAATACATCCAACGTCAGTATATCTTACATTATACCGAAAGCACAACCTGTTTTCCACCAGAATTTTTCTTATTTTCATATATAAATATCTATAAGTGTCTGTTCAGCCTTTACAATATAAATAATTGAGAGCTCCACACAGGGAATACACTTATACTCTGTCGTATTTTTCAACATCGAAATAATCCCGGAAAATTTATCACGGTACCTTGACATTTTTGTGCTACTCTGCTAGGATGGCTGTTGTGCAATTTCTGTACAAATGCAGCCAATCTGAGTGACATCATGATTCCCATTATTTATATGATATCGCCAGAAAGCAACAATAAAAATCAAACAGACAGAGGCAAACTATGAACCTTATTATCCGCTACATGAAGCCCTACGCCGCCAGAATGGCAGCCAGTATGACCTTTAAGTTCTGTGGAACAATCACAGAGCTTCTGATTCCCTATATTCTGGAATATATGATCGACCAGGTGGTGCCGCTCGGCGACGTCACGCGTGTGCTGCTCTGGGGCGCACTGATGATCGCGGTCGCGTTCATCACACGTTTCCTGAATGTCAAGGCAAACCGCAATGCGGTCGCGGTCGCGTCCGAGTCCATCGGCGTACTCCGGCATGATATGTTTCAGAAGACGCTCAGTCTTTCCGGCTCCCAGTTTGACGCGTTCGGACTTCCCACGCTGACGTCCCGCATGACCTCGGATTCCTACAACGTGCAGGATTTCATGGTGGATGTACAGGCGATCGGTATCCGCGCCCCGATCATGCTGATCGGCGGCATCGTGGTCACAATGATCATGGATCCGGTGCTTTCCGGCATCCTCTGCGTACTGGTGCCGATCCTCGCCGTGGTGATCTTTCTGGTCACCCGTCACGGGATCCCGCTCTATGACCGGGTACAGACCAGTCTGGATAAGGTCATTCGGGTGATGCGGGAAAACATCACCGGCATCCGTGTCGTGAAAGCGCTCTCCAAGGAGCAGTACGAGATCAACCGTTTTCGGGAAGCAAACAAAAAGCTGACGGATGACGATATCCGCGCCAGCATCACGATGGCGACGCCCGGACCGCTCATGCAGCTGACGCTGAACATCGGACTGACACTGGTCGTCCTGGTCGGCGCGCGGCGCGTGAACAGCGGTGCGATCCAGCCTGGCGTGATTCTCGCGTTTCTTACCTATTTTAATCTCATCCTGCAGAGTGTTATGAGTCTGAACCGCGTGTTTATGATGGCTTCAAAAGCCATCGCTTCGGCGAACCGCATTGACCTCATTATGCAGACAAAAGACGATCAGCCGGTGCTCCCGGTCGAGGGGCATGAATATCCCGGGGATGCACAGGATGCGCACATTGTCTTTGATCATGTCAGCTTCAGCTACCACAAGACCGGCGAGCAGTGCCTGTCCGATATTGATTTTTCCCTGAAAGCGGGCGAATCGCTCGGCATCATCGGCGCGACCGGCAGCGGAAAGACGTCTATCGTCAACCTGCTGATGCGCTTTTATGACTGCGACCAGGGCGGGATTTACATCCATGGGCGCGATGTGCGGACCTATGAGAAAGACGAGCTCCGCGCCATGTTCGGCGTGGTCTTCCAGAACGATACCATTTTCAACGACACGCTTTTTGAAAATATCTCGTTCGGCCGCCATCTGAACGAGTTTCAGGTGCGGCGTGCGGCGCAGGCCGCGAACATCTCCGACTTTATCGACGGACTGGAGGAGGCTTACCAGTATAAGGCCGATATCAAGGGCGCGAATTTGAGCGGCGGCCAGAAGCAGCGGACACTGATTGCCCGTGTGCTCGCCGACCATCCGCAGATCCTGATCCTCGACGACTCCTCCAGCGCGCTGGACTACAAGACCGACGCTGCGCTGCGCAAGGCGATCCGCGCCGATTACAGCAGTTCCACCACGATCATGGTCGCGCAGCGGGTCAGCTCAATCCGGAACCTCGACCACATTCTGGTGCTGGAGAACGGCAGGATGATCGGCTACGGCACACACGAAGAGCTTTTGAAAAACTGCCCCGTCTATCTGGATATCTACAGGTCGCAGATGGGCGAGATTGCGTAAGGAGTATTTGTTATGAAAAAAAGCAGCAAAGAGCAACCGCAAAGTCAAAAGCCAAAGGACCGCAGGGGCACTCTGCTCCGTCTGATCCGATATACGGCGAACTATAAATACATCATGATCGTCGCTCTGCTCCTCTGTCTCGTGAGCAACCTGATGGCACTGGCAGGGCCGTTCCTGGCAGGAAGAGCAATCTCAGCCGCGGCCGCCGGGAAAGGGAAGGTGGATTTTTCACTCGTATTTTACTACGCGAAGCTGATGCTGATCTTCTACGTGGCATCCTCTCTGCTGACGCTGGTGATCAATTTCATCATGATGAACGTTGGGCGGAGGATCGGGCAGCAGATGCGCGAGGACGTCTTTCAGAAGCTGATGAAGCTCCCGGTCCGCTATTTCGACCAGAACGCGGCCGGTGACATCATCAGCCACGTTTCTTACGATATCGACGTCACCTGTGTCTGCATCTCCACCGACCTCACGCAGATCATGACCAGCGTGGTCACCGTTGTGGGATCGTTCGTGATGATGCTCTACATCAGCCCGCCGCTGACCCTGACCATGCTCGTCACCATCCCGCTGGCGACTGTCTATACAAAGCATATGAGCGGCATCACCCGCCCGCTCTTCTCCCGGCGCTCCGCCGCCTACGGCGAGATGAACGGCTATGTGGAGGAGATTTTTTCCGGTCAGAAAACGGTGCTCGCCTACGCGCAGGAGGAATCCTTTCTGGATCATTTTGATAAGTATAACCAGGAAGCCTCAGACGCATTCCACAGAGCAAATTACTACGGCATGACCATGGGGCCGACCGTCGGATCCATCAACAACCTCGGGCTGGCTCTGATCGGAATCCTCGGCTCCGTGCTCTATATGTACGGTATCGTGACGCTGGAGCATATCTCCTCTTTCGTCCTGTATTCACGAAAATTCTCCGGACCGATTAATGAAATCGCGAACGTGGTCACACAGATTTTCTCCGCGCTTTCCGCGGCGGAGCGCGTATTCCATATCCTGGATGAGGCAGAGGAGCTTCCGGACCGGGCGGATGCAGCGGTTCTTGAAGATGTGCGCGGCGATGTGAAAATTGAGAATGTTTCTTTCGGCTATGCCCCCGGAAAGACGATCATCCGCAATTTCAATCTCAACGCGGATGCCGGTAAACTCATCGCCATTGTCGGACCGACCGGCGCCGGCAAGACCACCATTATCAACCTGCTGATGCGCTTTTATGACGTGGATGAGGGACAGATATTTGTGGACGGCAATGAGATTCGCGACGTGACCCGTGCCAGCCTGCGCCGCGCCTACGCGATGGTGCTGCAGGACACCTGGCTCTTCAACGGCACCATTTACGAAAACATTGCCTACGGCAAAGAAGGCGCGACCAGAGAGGAAGTCATCGCCGTCGCCAAAGCCGCGAAGATCCATCATTACATCATGCTGCTCCCTGACGGCTACGATACCGTCATCGGCGAGGACGGCGGCAACATTTCCAAAGGCCAGAAGCAGCTTCTGACCATCGCCCGCGCCATGCTCTACGACGCACGAATGCTGATTCTCGACGAAGCCACCTCCAACGTCGACACCGGCACTGAGCGGCAGATCCAGGCCGCCATGCGTGAGCTGATGGCCGACAAGACCTGTTTCGTCATCGCGCACCGGCTCTCCACCATCCAGAACGCCGACCGCATTCTGGTCGTCGATCAGGGCAATATCGTGGAGCAGGGCACTCACCAGGAGCTGATCGCGCAGAAAGGATTTTATTACAGGCTGTACGCCGCACAGTACGAATAAACAGTTTCGAACAGCAGCAACAGAAAAAGGCAGCTTGAGCAGATTTATCTGCGGAAAGCTGTATTTTTTCTGTTGGGATGGGCGGGCGCTGATCGTCCAGTGGACGGTGCTGAACATCCCGTGGATGTTCGCTTAGCACCGACCGTAGCGAAGCGGAGACGTTTAGCGCCGACCGAAGTGGAACGGAGACGCCCATACAGTCACAGGTGCTGAGCGCCAGTGGCGTCTACACTCCGTTTCGGTCGGTCCTGATCGCGTGCCACTGGCACGCAGGACCGTTTAGCACCGACCGGAGCGGCAGCGGAGAATATGACGCGTAAGCGGCATATAGCCTGCAGCGCAGGCGGTCTGTGGCCTGCAGTTTGGCATAATACATAAATTCAAAAGCCCCTCACGGAATTCTCTTCCGCAAGGGGCTTCCTTTATCAATCATAGATTCACCATATGCAATCCTGCATGCGGCGGCTCTCTTTATCTTTCGTAATGTTCGGGTGCCGGCAAGTGCGCCCCGTTCTCATGTAAGTCCGGATTATTTTTCCAGTAAGTCTTTGACTTTCTTTTTGGCCTCTTCAATATCCTGACTTTCGTTCAGCAGTTCAAGAATCTTTCTGGTCTGGTTCTCTTCCGCCAGGTCTCGAATCATTTCACTATTGTTCATATCCTCGTCCATTGTTCCTCCTTTCCGGCTGCCTGCCCGCCTTACTCGTCAGCATTCGTAACCGGCAACTGTTCAGTACCTTTACAATTACGAATACTAACTACCGGACAGTATAGCACATAGCTAATTGCATTGCAATCATTTTATATATAATTAATAAAATGAGTCATATTAATTAATATTCCTGCGTCTCCATATAGTTCATATACTTGACCACCATCAGCGCGATCTTGAACGTGATCGCGTCCTCAAACACGCGCAGGTCAAGTCCGGTCTGCTTCTGCAGCTTGTCAAGGCGGTAGACGAGCGTATTCCTGTGGATGTAAAGCTGCCGCGACGTCTCCGAGACGTTCAGGCTGTTCTCGAAAAACTTATTGATCGTGGTCAGCGTCTCATCGTCAAAGTCGTCCGGCGACTTCCCGTCGAAGATCTCCTTGATAAACATCTTGCAGAGCGGGATCGGAAGCTGATAGATCAGGCGGCCGATACCGAGCGAGCTGTAAGCGATCACCTTGCGCTCTTCGAAAAAGATCTTGCCAACGTTCAGCGCCATACGCGCTTCCTTGTAAGAACGGGAGACTTCCTTGATCTCACCGACGATCGTGCCGTACGCGATCAGAGCATCCTTTTTCTTCTCTTCTCCAAGCGAATCCAGGATCATCTCTGCCGTACGGTCCATGTCTTCGTAAGTATCCTGCTCTCCGAGCTCCTTTACCACGATGATGCTCTTCTCATCTACTGCCGTGATAAAATCGCCGGAACGCGCACCAAACAGGGCACGAACGCTCTCCAGAGCGCCGGACTCCTTCTCGTGATCCGTCTCCACGATAAACACAACGCGGCGCGCTTCGGTATCAATATGAAGCTTCTTTGCACGGTTGTAAATGTCAACCAGAAGAAGATTATCCAGCAGAAGATTCTTGATGAAATTGTCCTTGTCAAAACGTTCTTTATAAGCAACCAGAAGATTCTGAATCTGGAAGGCAGCCATCCGGCCTACCATATGCACATCATCGCTGTTGCCGTTTGACAGAAGAATGTATTCCAGCTGATGGTCGTCAAACACCTTGAAAAACTGGCAGCCGGAAACCGTCTGGCTGTCAGCAGGAGAACCTGCAAAGCTGATCACCGAATCACGGAAATTCTCCGCCTCCGGAAATGTGGTCGCCAGCATGACGCCTTCTGTATCGAGCACGCAGAGATCCACTCTGCTGATTGCCTTTAATCCATCCAGTGTATTCTGTAAAACCTGATTCGATATCACGTAAAAACCCTCCTTGTAGCACTCCCGCCCTGATGAGCGGCCCCATTCTTTCGTATCGGCGGCTCTCCCCGTCTGCCTTCCCGACAGATAGAAAGCTCAGAACCGATTCTTCTCATTACTATAATATAATCACGAAAAAAAATCAATGAAAATTGTGAAAAATGCACGAAAATTTTTTAATTACAGGAAGTGTAAACTGTTCACTTTATTTCATAAATCGAGTAGGAGGCGGCTTGACGGCTCCTACTCGTCTGCGCCGGCCGGGTGCGGCTTTAGCCGCAAAACTCCTTGCCCGGCCGTGTGCATTGCAAAAAGTCCGGGAGTCTGAATGGCTTCCCGGACTTTTTCTGTTTTGATGCTGTTCTGAACTTATTTACCTCTTAGACTTCGAAGAGGAGGTCGCCGTAGGACGGCATCGGCCACATCTCTTTGTCTACGATCATCTCCAGCTTGTCGACCGGAGCACGCAGAGCGCTCATGGCTTCCATCACGGTATCATGATAATATCTCGCCTGAGCTTCGCCTTCTCCCATCCCACCTGCGGTAGCCGTGACTTCCGCCAGCTTCGCAAGAGCGGCTTTGGTCTCCACCAGAAGTGCGCTGGTCTCGGAGAGCAGCTCTGCCTGTACAGAGGTGTCCGCGCCCGCAGCTTTTACGGTGTTGATCGTATCCGCAAGACTCTTAGTATACTTAATGACTGCCGGAATGATCTGCTTGCTCGCGATATCAATCATCGACTTCGCCTCAATGTTGATCGCTTTCGAGTAGTTCTCATACTTGATCTCCACGCGGGATTCCAGCTCGGCCTTTGTAAATACGCCGAACTTCTCGAACATGGAAACGGACTTGTCGGTCACGAGGCTCGGAATCGCATCCACCATGGACTTAATGTTCGGCAGGCCTCTTCTCTCGGCTTCTTCCACCCATTCCGGCGCATAGCCGTTGCCGTTGAAGACGATTCTCTGATGCTCGGTCAGCTGACGCTTGATCAGGCTGTGTACTTCTGCGTCAAAGTCTTCCGCTTTCTCAAGGATGTCGCACGCGTCGCAGAATGCTTCCGCCACGATCGTGTTCAGCACGATGTTCGGGGAAGCAATGGAATCACGGGAGCCTACCATACGGAACTCAAACTTGTTGCCCGTAAACGCAAACGGTGAAGTACGGTTGCGGTCGGTCGCGTCCTTCTCCAGATCCGGAAGGGTCTTCACACCGGTCTTGAGGATGCCGCCCTTATTGGAATGCGTCGCCTCACCTGTGCTGACAAGCTGGGTAACCACATCCTGCAGCTGCTCGCCAAGGAATACAGAGATGATGGCAGGCGGCGCCTCGTTCGCACCCAGTCTGTGATCGTTGCCCGGGTCTGCCGCGGACTCGCGAAGCAGATCCGCATGTTCATCCACTGCCTTTAAGATGCAGGAAAGCACCAGCAGGAACTGAATGTTCTCGTGCGGGGTCTTGCCCGGATCCAGAAGGTTGATGCCGTCGTCTGTCGTAATAGACCAGTTGTTGTGCTTGCCGGAACCGTTCACACCCGCGAACGGCTTCTCATGCAGCAGGCACTTCAGGCCATGCTGGCAGGCCACACGCTTCAGCGTCTGCATCACGATCTGGTTCTGATCAACAGCCACGTTGGCCTCGGAATAGATCGGCGCCAGCTCGTGCTGTGCCGGAGCCACCTCGTTGTGCTGAGTCTTTGCCGGCACACCAAGCTTCCAGAGTTCTTTATTGACATCCTTCATAAAGGAAGCGATGCGCTGACGGATCGTACCAAAATAGTGATCGTCCAGCTCCTGACCCTTCGGCGGCATCGCACCGAACAGTGTGCGGCCGGTGAAGATCAGGTCCTTCCTCTGCATAAACTTTTTCTCATCCACAAGGAAATACTCCTGCTCCGGACCTACGGACGGAGTCACTTTCTTTGAAGTCGTATTGCCAAACAGTCTTAAAAGCCTTAAGGACTGTGTATTGATCGCTTCCATGGAACGGAGAAGCGGAGTCTTCTGATCCAGTGCCTCGCCTGTATAGGAACAGAACGCCGTCGGGATACAGAGAATCGCGCCTGCAGCATCATGACGCACAAACGCCGGGGAGGTGCAGTCCCACGCCGTATAACCTCTCGCCTCAAATGTCGCTCTTAAGCCCCCTGACGGGAAAGAGGACGCATCCGGCTCGCCCTTGATCAACTCTTTGCCGGAGAACTCCATCAGAACCGTACCGTCCGGATTCGGAGCCGTGATAAAGGAATCATGCTTCTCTGCCGTCACGCCGGTCAGCGGCTGGAACCAATGCGTATAATGCGTCGCACCTTTCTCAATCGCCCAGTCCTTCATCGCCGCCGCAATGACATCAGCTGTCGCCAGATCCAGCTCTTTGCCTTCCTCAATCGTCTTCTGCAGCGCTTTGTAGACCTTTTTCGGGAGACGCTCCTGCATCACCTTTTCGTTGAAGACGTCTTCGCCGAAAATGTCAGCCACGTTAAAATATTCGCTCATAATATCCTCCTCTTTGCCTGAAATGGTTACTGTGCCAATTCACTTCGTATAAAGGGCATGCCCCGCAGACACCGAAACATTCTGATTATACGAAAAGGGCATTCCATCATCTTCATTCTGGAACGCCCTCGTCACCTTGTTTTAAAATACTCTATTCTTCTGTAAAATGCAAGCAGAAATTTCGGTTAAAACAGAAATTTCCATATTTTTTACGAATCCTGCCTGCTGATACTCTGACTCATTGTATAAAATAGCAGTAACAGTTCAGAACAGTATCGAAATGAAAAGGCGGTCTGCGGCCTGCTGTTCTGAATAGTTACAAATGATCAGGCCTTGCCCTCGCTGCCGAGAACAGTCTTGATCTTGTGAGCTACAACTGCCTTCACATTCGCGCGGCCAACGGTCAGATACTGTCTCGGATCGAAGTACTCCGGATGCTCGTTGAACACCTGACGGCAGCCGGCAGTCAGACCAAGACGAAGGTCAGAGTCGATGTTGATCTTGCAGACAGCGGATCTTGCAGCCTGACGCAGCTGATCTTCCGGAACGCCGATCGCGTCCTTAAGAGCTCCGCCATTCGCGTTGATGATCTTCACATACTCCTGCGGTACGGAAGAAGCACCATGCAGAACGATCGGGAAGCCCGGCAGTCTCTTCGTTACTTCCTCAAGGATATCAAATCGAAGAGGCGGCGGAAGAAGAATGCCTTCCTCATTGCGTGTGCACTGTTCCGGAGTGAACTTGAATGCGCCGTGGCTGGTGCCGATCGCGATGGCCAGAGAATCTACGCCTGTCCGATCTACAAACTCCTCAACCTCTTCCGGCTGTGTATAAGAGGAATCCTCAGCGGATACATTGACATCATCCTCGATGCCAGCCAGCTTACCAAGCTCTGCCTCTACTACTACGCCATGATCATGCGCATACTCTACAACCTTCTTCGTAATCTCGATGTTTTCATCAAAGGAATACTTGGATGCATCGATCATAACGGATGTGAAACCGCCGTCCACGCAGGACTTGCAGGTCTCGAAATCCGGGCCGTGATCCAGATGCATAACGATCGGGATATCCGGGCACTCGATAACAGCAGCCTCAACCAGCTTCTTCAGATAAGTCGGGTTCGCATACTTTCTCGCACCTGCGGAAGCCTGCAGGATCACCGGAGAGTGCAGCTCAGCAGCTGCTTCCGTGATCGCCTGTACGATCTCCATGTTGTTTACGTTGAAAGCGCCGATTGCATAGCCGCCTTCATAAGCCTTCTGGAACATCTCTTTACTTGTAACTAATGCCATGTCATTCTACCTCTCTTTGTAAAATGTTTGATCCGTTCCGGACAATCAGGAGCAGATCCCTTTCAATTCGGAACCAGTATACTACATATTTCCGGTTCTATCAATCCAAATTTTGCCTATTTTTTCACTCCGTTCCGGACAATTTCCGCCGGATGATCGATCAGAAGTCTTCTTGTCTCCTCGAATCCAAACTTTTTCTCCAGCCAGTCCGCACATTTGCCCAGATTCGGCTTCCGATCCTTCAGGTTGTGCGCATCTGAGGCGACGCACCAGATCAGTCCGTCCTCCAGCAATCCTTCGCAGTAACGGCGGACAGGGCGCCCCATATCTCCTAAAAGGCTCCCGGCATTGACCTGTATCCTGGCCCCAAGCTCTACAAGCTCTCCGGCGCGGGCCGTGTCATTCCGCATGCACTCATACCTCTCCGCATGAGCGATCAGCGGGCGGTATCCGCCGGACCGCAGCGCAGTCACACGTTCTTTGATAAAAGGATAGGGTGTACTCTCCCGAAATTCCGTCAGAACATATTTGCTCCCGGCCATTGTAGGGCGGCTGCCGGACTTCAGTGTCTCCACCATTTCCATATTTGCATGAAATTCACAGCCCATATACAGCTTCAGATCAGGAGCCAGCGCGGACGCAGCATCGCAGGTCATCCAGAATGCC
This sequence comes from Lachnospiraceae bacterium, assembly GCA_021199235.1. Classification (GTDB taxonomy): domain Bacteria; phylum Bacillota; class Clostridia; order Lachnospirales; family Lachnospiraceae; genus Choladousia. The sequence goes on from JAJQIL010000077.1 coordinate 45,295, forward strand.
CTGTAAATACGCGCAAGATCCGGTTCAAACATTTCCACCCGATAATGCGGTGTAACAATAATTGTCCTTACACCATCCTCATACTCCCGCCGCAGCAGTTCCCGTGTCTCCTCAATTGAATGAGAGCCGTCGTCCACTCCCGGCAGAATATGGCAATGGATATCGTATATGTCCTGCATAGAATCCTCTCTCGTCGCAGCTGTTCCATATCGTCCCGGTTATTTTACTGCAAAAGAAATCAACCCGGTATGACAGCCCCGTATGCCTTACAGGTCGCCGAAAAATACCGGCAGCTCTTTCTGAAACACAGCCAGAAGCTGCCCTGCGATCTCCCGGATCTGCGGATGCGCACCTCCTGCCAAACGGAGTTTTATAAAATGTCTCCACTCCCTCAGGTTCATTGTCATCACAAGCTCTGTCTTAAGAGAGTTCGGCAGGATCGATCTCGCCTCCTGAGGTGAGGCGCCGGCATTCAGCATCTCAAAATAGTACTTTTCCGCACTTTCCATTGCCGCTGTCCAGATCGCATATTTTTTAATATCAGCGGGATCATTCAGATCATATCCAAACCCGGTCGCCAGATCAATGACCGAAATCTGGTTCCCGAACTTATCCTTTGAATAATTGCAATACCGTGTGCTCTCCTGTGAGTAGCTCGCGATCCGATGCCGCACGATCTCATGCGTTACACCGCGGTCGCAGGTCACCTTCACCGTCACGCACTCATGCTCAATGACTGATTCATGACCGCTTCTGATAATTCCGGCGACAAATTTTTCAGCGGTACCATCGCCAATCCGATCTTCACTCTTATAGCAGACTCTCCCGATTCGCTCAATTTTATTCAGGATCGTCTGATAATCTTCCATGTCAATGATTTCTATCTCAGGTTTTACAACTATCATAATTATCTCCGTTTTTTAATCGTTATTAACATTCTCCTGCATATGCGAAAATTCACAGCCGCTGTCGTCCTCACCTGACTTTGTCCTTCCGCCGCCGACAATTCCGAATTTCCGGAAAACGGCCCAGATATAGGGTGCTCCAAACGCATTCAGTTTTTTCGGCCCGGTAATTTCCTCCGGGAACTCCAGAATCCGGTCATACGCTTTCTGAACCGTTGCTCTCGTGATAGATTTACTGTGCCTGTCGACAAACAGCTCGCCGCCGCGTATCGTATAGTGAAATGGAAGTCCTTTTACCGTGTAAAAAGGCTCCCCCTGATGACTGACAAGGAGCTCCCACAATTCTTCGTGACTCATCTTTTGTCCTTTCACAGCCCTGCATATCAGCAAAAACGCCGCAGGGAAAACTTCCCTGCGGCGTTTTAATAACTTTCTGATAAAACTCTGCCGTTATTTCGCGTAGTCAACCGCCCTGCTTTCCCGTATGACGCTGACCTTGATCTGTCCCGGATATTCCAGCTCCGCCTCGATCTGCTTGGCGATATCTCTTGCCAGCAGCGGCATAGCTGTGTCGCTGACCTGATCCGGTACGACCATAACCCTTATTTCCCTACCTGCCTGAATAGCAAATGATTTTTCCACACCCTTGAAGGTGTTCGTAATATCTTCTAACTGTTTTAATCTGTTTGTATATGTTTCCAGAGTCTCTCGCCGTGCTCCCGGACGGGCTGCCGAAATCGTATCCGCAGCCTGAACAATGCAGGCGATGAGGGATTCTGGCTCTACATCTCCATGATGAGACTCCACAGCATTGATGACAACCGGAGATTCCTTGTACTTTCTGCACAGCTCCGCACCAATCTGAACATGAGAGCCTTCCATCTCATGGTCAATGGATTTGCCGATATCATGCAACAATCCCGCACGCTTTGCCATCCTCACATCGACTCCGACCTCACCGGCAAGCAGCCCGGAAAGCTGCGCCACTTCGATGGAATGCTTCAGTGCGTTCTGGCCATAGCTGGTTCTGTATTTCATTCTGCCCAGAAGACGTATCAGCTCCGGATGGATTCCGTGCACACCAACCTCCAATGCCGCGGCTTCTCCTTCCTCGCGGATAATCGTCTCAACCTCACGCTGCGCTTTCTCCACCATTTCCTCAATCCTGGCCGGGTGGATACGGCCATCCACGATCAGTTTCTCAAGGGCGATCCTTGCCACTTCTCTTCTGATCGGGTCAAATCCCGACAGGATGACTGCTTCCGGTGTATCATCTATGATGAGATCCACACCCGTCAATGTTTCTAATGTACGGATGTTCCTTCCCTCGCGTCCGATGATCCTTCCTTTCATCTCGTCGCCAGGCAGCTGAACCACAGAGATGGTCGTCTCTGCGACATGATCAGCGGCACATTTCTGAATTGCCGTGACCACATATTCCTTTGCCTTTTTGCCTGCTTCTTCCTTAGCCTGACTCTCCAGTTCCCTGTAGAGCTTGGCAGTGTCAATTTTTACTTCATCTTCAACAGTTTTTAAAAGATATTCTTTTGCTTGTTCAGAGGTAAGTCCTGAGATTCTTTCGAGTTCGGCAACACGCTGTTCTTCAAGCTTTCCGGCTTCAGCGAGTTTTTTCTTTAACTCTTCTTCCCTGGCTGTAATGCCTGATTCCCTACGCTCCAGAGACTCCGCCTTCCTGTCAACACTCTCTTCCTTTGACAGGACACGTTTCTCATAACGCTGCAATTCTGATCGGCGCTCTCTTGACTCTTTTTCCAACTCATTCTTCGTCTTCAAAGATTCTTCCTTCGCTTCCAGAAGTGCTTCGCGTTTCTTCGTCTCTGCAACCTTCAGCGCGTCGTCGATAATCTGCCTTGCCTTCTCCTCGGCACTGCCGAGCTTCGCTTCCGTCGCCTTCTGATAACGGCTGACGGAGACAAGGGAGGATATCGCGGCTGCTGCCAGAACCAGTACAATTACAACAGCAATTGTAATCACTGTAGGCACAGGAGCACCTCCTTATTCATTTTTCATTGTTCGAGTTATCTCATCAGTCCCGCCAAATCCGGTCAATTTCGGCAGGTTGCAACTGTTCAGTACCTTCACAATTACAACAATTTGACTAATTCGGAGACTGATCTGTCCAAACAACATTCTAATTTTATACTGTTTTTATAAATGTGTCAAGAAGTATATTTCCTGTAATTATTCAGGGTATGGGCCATTTATGATAATGTCCTTATATACCACA
>JAJQIL010000110.1 GCA_021199235.1 Lachnospiraceae bacterium
CACAGCCGTGTAAGGAATTATTCCGGCTAAAGCCCACGTCATAAGGGTCTACGCTACCGCTTCGGTCGGCGCTAAACGCGTGCCACTGGCACGCAGCACCCTTATGACATTGGATGCGGCTGGCGCGCGGATAGGATTGCTGACGCATCCTATCCGATAGCACATTCTTTTTCGGTCACCATGTTTCGATTAAGTCTGGCAATGAACCGGAGGGAGGTGAAAGAAACGTGGCAATGGGAAAAGATTCCAGACTGCTGACAATCGGAGAAGTGCCAGCTGGATATGGAAGAAAAGCAACGCCGCAACTCCGTATTCAAGGTCTCTGGATGCAGACGCTTGGTTTTAAAATCGGGGATACGGTGCGTGTAAGATGTGAGGATGGAACTCTTGTAATTACACGGGCAGACGGAAGAAGTTCATGAGCTTTTGCCTGAATGAAAAACGAAAAGGAGATGACGCTATGGGAAAATTAAGACCGAGAATCCATGACAAGGAGAACGGACTGGATTATGTGCTTGTCGGGGATTATTACATTCCAGATTTGCGGCTGGATGCACCGGAGGAAAAGAGAACCATCGGGAAATGGGGACAGATGCGTTTCCGGTATCTGAATGAGCATCATCCGAATATCTGCACAGAACTTACACTTTCCGGCAGAATGGAGAGCTATCTTGCTGACATTGACGAGCAGGCTCAGACAAGATATGAGCAGCTTATCGAGCAGATGAAAGCAGGCGAGGGTGTGACTGAGGAACTGAAAGAAAATAACTGGTGGAAGTGGGTGCAGTCAATGGGCAGCATTCAGAGTCGGGCAGAAGAACTCGTTCTGACTGAGATTGTATATGAATGAAGGAGAAGACGAAAATGATCATGGAATTACTTTATGACGGGCGCATCTATCCCAGAGAAGAAATCAATTGTAAGGATGAACGGTACAAGCAGGCAGAGAAAGAAAAGAAGATCCTGTACGATTCTCTATATGATCGGCTGGACGATGAGGACAAACAGCTGCTTGAAAAAATCCGGGACGCGATGTATGACAGCCAGAGCTATGCGCAGGAGGAACATTTTTATTACGGGCTTTCTATGGGGATGATGCTGACGCAGGAAGTCTATGAGAGGTACGGCAAAAGATACTTTAAAACGGATAAGTAAGGAGGTGTGGTCATGACCCTGTTAAAACTATCTTTGAAGCTTCTGGTTCTGCCGACGGCGGTGATTGTGACTGTATTGCAGTGGTTTGCCATTTTTCTGACCAGTTTCGTTGGAGCAGTCCTTTATATGTTCTCCGGTGTCTGTTTTCTGGCTGCGGTTCTTGGTTTCCTGATGAATATCTGCACGGGGCCGGAGGCGGTAAAGATGCTGACGACAGGGTTCGGGGTCTTTGTTCTCCCATTTGCTGCCGGGTGGCTGATTGGGAAGATCGCGGCGCTGAAAGTTATCTTGTGGGACCTCATTAAATATTGATGCGGATAAGCAAAGAGACTTCGAACTTGCTCAAAATTGAGCGAGTTCGGAATGCCTCTTTGTGTGCGTTGTTGAATGATGATTTTGATATACTGATTATGGAAAAGAATCGTATTATATTTATGTAACTACATTGGCAAAAAAGCAATTTTTTGCCAAAATGGTTGACTTGCAAATCATTGAGTGCTATTATGACCATACCGGCAAAATTTAATGCTTTTGCCGATATGGTCAGAGGTGGTCACATGAATAAGGTGGAAATAGAAAAAAATCTTAAAACTGGCAAGGTAATGAGCCGACAGGATATTTGTGATATTGCAAAAAATGTGGATGATACTTTTCGGGATGCACTCCTTAGGAATCTTATTGAAGAACTGATGTCAAGTGGAACGATTACCCGGATCGGAAGAAATTGTTATATAAAAACGTCTGAATCACAGAACCATAAAAAAATTTATAGCGGTATGTATTCAGAACGTGCGAAGGAGCTGATTCAGACGGTAGGAGAGGCCTTTCCTTTATTGACTTTTCAGGTATGGGAGCTGCGCTGGCTCAATGAATTTCTGAATCATCTCGTAGGTGAGAACATTATTTTTCTTGATATTGAGAATGATGGCTGTGAATTTGTTTATGAAGAACTCAGAGATAAATACGATGGAGAACTGCTGCTGAAACCTGATGCAGAACAAATATACCGCTATGGAAAAGATGGAACCATAGTGATAGGGCGGTTAGTGACGGAAGCTCCAAAAGGAGATGCAAAGGCTTCTGTCCCATTGGAAAGAATCATGGTCGAATTGGAAGCGAACAAGGTTTTACGAAGCCTGATCAGTACAGGGGAGATTCCGCAGATTATAAAAGATATGTATGATAAGTATCTGGTAGATAGCGTTAAGCTGCTGCGCTATGCCAGACGGAGAAATAAAAAGGATATTATGCTGGAAGTTCTGGGTGACAGGATTATGAAGAAATAGTAGGGGTATTAACCATAAATACATTGTAGTAGTAGGGGAGAAGAACGCTATGATAAAGAAAGAAACTTTTGATATTCTGCACATAAAAGGACTTGCAGACGAAAAAAGATGCGATCCGATTTTGCTTGAAAGAAGTATTCACGCATTTGGTCTTCTGGAATCCCTGGTGCGGGTAAGTATGCCGTTTATTTTTAAAGGTGGTACGAGCTTGATGGTCTTGTTGGATCACCCGCGCAGATTATCTACTGATATAGATATAATCGTGGAACCGGGGACTGATATTGACCGTTATCTTGAACTGGCATCAGAGATATTCCCTTTCAAGCGGCAGGAGGAACAGGTCAGAGTTGGGAAGAATAATGTGGTAAAACGCCACTTTAAATTTTACTATGATTCGCCTGTAGAAAACCGGGAATTCTATATCCTGCTTGATGTGTTGTTTGAGGAAAACCATTATCGTTCACTTGTTGAAAAAGAGATTAAGAACGACCTGCTGATTACGGAGGAACCTTATTTAAAAACGATTGTTCCGAGTGTAAATTGTATCCTTGGCGATAAAATGACCGCTTTTGCTCCTCATACGACAGGAATACCATTTGGAGCAGACAAAGAAATGGAAATAATCAAACAGCTGTTTGATGTGATTTCGCTTACGGAAGTATGTGATAATTTTCAGGATGTTTATGATTCCTATATGGGTACAGTAGAATCGGAAATTGCTTACCGGGGGAATCAATGCAGCATAGAGGAATGCCTGCGTGATACGATTGAGACTGCGGCGTGCATTGTGTCCAGAGGTTCAACGAATCAAGAGGAATACCGGTTGCTATCTAAAGGGATCAAAAGTGTAAGATCGCACATCTATGGAGAAAAATTCTCTGGAGAATTGGCTGCCTGCGGCGCCTGCTCGGTAATGTATCTCGCCGCCTGTATTTTAAAGAACGAACCATTTCAGAAAATAACAGAGCCGGAAAAATATATTGATTCACCGATAGCAAAAAGCAAATACAGAAAGCTGTCGTACATAAAAAAGCTGAAATTAGAGTCCTACGGCTATTTGGTTGAAGCTGTCCGGCTGCTGGAAGAATAGCCAAATTATGTAAAAGAAAACGACTTACGTCGTTTACTATAAAATATAATGGAAAGCAACCAGGGAAACTGTAATTGAATGTTATTCCGCACATTATCCGCTTCCAATACCCGTCCTTCTCCGTCAAAATAATC
>JAJQIL010000067.1 GCA_021199235.1 Lachnospiraceae bacterium
ATCGTAAAGTTCAGAGAAAAGTTCAGAACAGCTCTGTGGCCTGCTGTTCTGAATAGTTGCAAATACAGAGAACAGCATCAAAATGAAAAGGTGAAAAAATCGCGGCTGCGGTGTAAAAATAGAAAAATAATTTTGCTGTCCGATGAATCCGGGCAAAAAAATGTCGGTTTTTGCAAAATAACTGCCTTTACAAACAAAAAAATATGTGATAGTATAAATTAAATTTTGAAACGTAACAGAGCAAAGGATGATTGCTTCGCAGGTGAAGGCTGATTGTTCAGATTTTCACCTGCGTTTTTTTACGTTTTGAATAAAGTTTGAGGAGGAAGAAGTTATGCTGCAAGTAGTAAAGAGTGTAAATGATGTCGTAAACGGCGTCGTCTGGGGCTGGCCCGCGCTGATTCTTCTGGCATTCGTCGGCGTGCTGATGACCTGTCTCACGAGGTTTTTCCAGATCAGCCACATCGGTCACTGGATGAAGAACACGATCGGAGCTATTTTTAAAGATAAGAATGTGACCGGTCATACAAAGGATAAGTCCATCTCCCAGTTCCAGTCGCTGTGTACGGCGCTGGCGGCGACAGTCGGCACCGGTAATATCGTCGGTGTGGCGGGCGCGATCATCGTCGGCGGCCCGGGCGCGGTGTTCTGGATGTGGATCATCGCTTTCTTCGGCATGATGACGAACTATTCTGAGAACGTGCTTGGCATCTATTATCGTAGAAAAAACCATGCCGGTGAGTGGTCCGGCGGTGCGATGTACTACTTAAGAGACGGCCTTGGCGCGAAAAAAGGCTGTAAGGGTGTCGGCGCAGTGCTGGCTGTCCTGTTCTCCATTTTCTGCTTCCTGGCGTCGTTCGGTATCGGCAACATGACGCAGGTGAACTCGATCTCCGGCAACATGGAATCCGTATTCGGCGTACCGACCTGGGTGACCGGTATCGTGGTTCTGGTGCTGGCAGGACTCGTAATCGTCGGCGGTCTGAAGCGTATCGCATCCGTTACAGAGAAGATCGTGCCGTTCATGGTTGTTCTTTACATAGTCGGTACGGTTGTGATTTTCTTTACCAATATTTCGCAGGTTGGCGCAGTATTTTCAGCCATTTTTAAAGGTGCGTTCGCACTGAAAGCAGCGGGCGGCGGCGTGATCGGCTACGGCATCAAGCTGGCGATCGAGCAGGGCATGAAGCGAGGCGTGTTCTCGAACGAGGCAGGTCTTGGTTCTTCCGTAATGGTTCACTCGAACTCCAACGTCAGCGAGCCGGTTCGTCAGGGTATGTGGGGCATCTTTGAAGTGTTCGCGGATACCATCATCGTATGTACACTGACCGCTTTCGCGGTGCTTTCCTCCGGTCTGGTAGATCTGGAGACGGGCGAGACCGTGGCGGAATACGGCGGAGTAGTTTTGACAAAGGCAAATATCGTATCTCAGGTATTCTCCATGCATTTCGGCCAGATCGGCGCTGCGTTCGTGGCGATCGCGATCATGCTGTTCGCGTTCTCGACCGTGCTTGGCTGGAGTCATTATGGTTCGAAAGCCTGTGAGTTCCTGTTCGGTGAGAAATATACCATTATTTACCGTGTCATCTTCGTGATCGCCATCTTCGGCGGCGCGGTCATGAGCGACAACCTCGCGTGGGATCTGGCTGACACCTTCAACGGCCTGATGATGATCCCGAACCTGATCGGCGTACTGGTGCTCTCCCCGCAGGTATACAGGATCACGCAGAACTATGTGGATCGTGTCCTGAAGGGCAAAGACGAAAAGCCGATGCTTTCCGCCTTCCCGGATATCCAGAAGGAGCAGGAAGAGAAGCTGAAAAGAGAGGGAGAGTAACTATATAGGACAGTTACGGGAAAGTCTGAGAAAAATGCGCCCCAAAGGCGAAACGCAGGTTAAAGATTTTATGTAAAACCGGTTGCAAAAGAATATCATGAAAAGCCGTCCAATGGGGCGGCTTTTCTGCGAAGTGGTGCTTTACGCGCAGGTACGGGCGGAGTATGAGCCGCTTGACTGTTTCCTGCTCAATTCCGGGGGGCGCCAAACATTGGAAAAATATTCCGCCAACTATCGGAAAAATATTCTGCCAAACGTCGGAAAAAATATCCGCCAATCATCGAAAAAAGCTTGTAAAAAACGTTGTTGTAGTGCATAATATGGCTTATCAGAAGAAAAGTGCGCTCGCGGGCTTTTCCTGATAAGCCAACGACAGAATTATAAAGCTGCGAGTAAGATGACCTGTCAGAAGGAGAGGGGCTTCGGATGAAGAAATATAGAAAGCGGATTGCCGATGATATATTGAAGCGGAAACTGGAAGGCAAAGGTGCGGTTCTGATAGAAGGTCCCAAATGGTGTGGAAAAACTACCACCGCTGAGCAGATTGCTGCCAGCGTTATATATATGGATGACCCGGAAAAAAAGGAACAGAATATTGCAATGTCAGAGATAAGTCCCAAAAGACTTCTAATCGGTGCAGTGCCCAGACTTATTGATGAATGGCAGCTTGCTCCAAAGCTTTGGGATACCATTCGCTTCGAGGTGGATCATCGTGACGGTCTCGGTCAGTTTATACTTACCGGTTCGGCCGTCCCTGCTGACACAAAGGAGATCACCCATTCCGGTACAGGACGGTTCACCTGGCTGACCATGCGGCCGATGAGTTTATATGAATCAGGAGATTCCAGCGGAGATGTCAGCCTCAAAGATTTGTTTGATGGAGCGGGGGAGATAGATGGGGCCTCAGAACTTTCTTTTGAACGTCTGGCTTTCCTGGTGTGCCGGGGAGGCTGGCCGCAGGCAGTAGATATGCGTGAAGAAATTGCTCTGGATCAGGCAATGGATTATTATGATGCAGTGGTTCATTCTGATATTAACCGGGCGGATCAGGTGCAGAAAAATCCGGAAAGGGTTCGCAGACTTATGCGTTCCTATGCGAGGAATCAGGGCGGGCAGGTTCCCAATACCGTGTTGGCACGGGATATTGCTGCAAACGATGAAGCATCGGTCAGTGAGGAAACCGTAGCCTCTTATGTGAATGCACTTCGAAAGATTTTTGTGGTGGAAGATATGCCTGCATGGAATCCCAATCTGCGTTCAAAAACTGCGATACGTTCCTCAGATACCCGTTATTATGTGGATCCGTCAATCGCTGCTGCCGCGCTGGGCATTGGACCGAATGACCTCATGAATGATCTGAAGACCTTTGGGTTCCTGTTTGAAACGCTTTGCATCCGGGATTTACGTGTTTTTGCGGATGCTCTGAATGGTGAGGTATATCATTACCGGGACAAGGAAGGGCAGGAATGTGATGCGGTCATTCACCTGCGAAATGGCAGGTACGGCCTGATAGAAATCAAACTCGGCGGGGACAGACTGATCGAGGAGGGAGCGAGGAGCCTGAAATCCATGGAAGCAAAGCTTGATACGGACAGGATGAGAGAACCTTCATTTCTTATGGTATTGACGGGTACCGGTGATTACGCATATCGTCGCCCGGATGGCGTGTGCGTTGTGCCAATCGGGAGTTTGAAAAACTGAGCGGGCTGAAAAAGGGAAAACGGAAATGATTGAACAACTTTCGATGGATGAACGTTTCCGGGTACTGAACACAGA
>JAJQIL010000130.1 GCA_021199235.1 Lachnospiraceae bacterium
ATAAATTCGGCCGCATGACAAAGAAATTCTCTTTACATAAAATCGGCGGCGTGGTAAACTCGCCTTATGCCAAATCGGTTCCGCTGCAGCACAGGAGACTATCCTGTCAGGATTCCGGCTCCTCCGGCTTCTCAGAAGGATTCAGCCCGTCGATCATCTGCTCGATCACCTGTTTTTTGAGATAGATATCAAAGCTCAGCATGCAGATAAAAGAGAAAACCTGCAGGCTTTCCCGATCTTCATCCGGACAGTCTTCAAAGGAGTTTGACGCGGTATGCCAGGAATCCATGATGTCCCGGCAGATACTTCCGACCCATTCTTCACTCAGCTCATAGGCCTCCGCGTAAATGTATTCGATGGAGATGGAGTCCTTCGGCTCGAAAAAACGCTCGATGATCGGCGTGAGGATGGCGTTGATGTCGGTCAGCGGCAGGAAGTCCTTTAAATAGTAGATAAAAATCAGAAGAAGCAGATGCTCTTTCGAATAACGTTTTTTCGTTGGATGAGGCAGAAGCTTTTTCTTTGTATAATTGTTGATCATGGTCTTGGTCAGAATCTTATCGTCCTCGTGCCGACGGGTGGCGCTTAAATGCTCGTCCATGAAGGTAGTGACCTGATCCATGTAGAGGTCGATGTCCGGCACTTCGCCCGGACGAATATGGGGAGTGCTGGCGATATTACGCAGGATATCGGATAAAAGCTTTGTATTGGCCTGATTCATAGAAGTACCTCTTTTATTTATTCATTTTGCTGCTGTTTGTTTATCAGTTTCAAACAGTAGGCCGCAGACTGGCTGCCATAAATTGAAACTGGTTATAGTATATAGTTTTCAAAACCATATTACAAGAAAAAGTTTGGTAAATTAGAATTGCCTTTACGGATAAAAAGGAGCGGTGTCTGTGCGGGAGATGGAATTTAAAATGGAGCGGGAAGGGCTTGTGAAGCCCGGGGATCCAGTACATGTGACGGAAGGAGTGCTTCCGTTAAGCTGGTATTACACGATCGAGCCGGCGGTGGCCATGTCGGCAAATTATACGAACCGTGAGCGCCTTAAAACAAGAGACGGCGTGGTAAAAGAAGTGCGGACGGATGAGAGCGGCTACACGGTAGTGGCGGTATTTGATGAGTAAGGTTCGGCTTACGTCGGTTACTATAATTGTCTTTTTTCCGAAATTGTGAAGATACTGAACAGTTACGGAGATGTAAAAAAATCATTTGGAATTGTCATTAATAAATTAAGAAAGAGAGAATACATAAATGAGCATTTACGATACGCTGAATCCGGAACAGCTGGAGGCTGTGCGGCACTATGAGGGGCCGCTTTTAATTCTGGCGGGAGCAGGATCCGGCAAGACCCGGGTGCTGACGCACCGGGTGGCGTGGCTGATCGAGGAGATGGATGTGAGTCCGTGGAATATCCTGGCGATCACCTTTACAAACAAGGCTGCGGGCGAGATGCGGGAGCGTGTAGAGCGCATTTTAAACCGGGATGAGATTGGAGCTGCTGAAGCAGACGGCGGCCGGACGGGAACGATTGATGGGCAGGCAAATGGCAGCAGAATCACGGGAGAAAGCCAACGTGGGGGCGCGATGTCCGGCGCAGTGTGGGTCGCGACCTTTCACAGCACCTGTGTGCGTATCCTGCGGCGCTACATTGACCGCATCGGTTACGACACGAATTTCACGATTTATGACGCGGATGATCAGAAAACCGTGGTGCGCGATGTCTGCAAGCATCTGAACATTGATACCAAACAGTTCAAAGAGCGCATGTTTATGGGCATGATCTCCTCAGCGAAGGATGAGTTGATCACGCCGGAGGAATATGAGCAGGAAGCTTATCGGCGGGACGATTTCAAGGCAAAGCTGGCAGCGAAGGTTTACACGGAGTATCAGAAGCGTCTGAAAGAGAGCAACGCGCTGGATTTTGACGACCTGATTAGCAAGACTGTGGAGCTGTTTAGTACCTGCCCGGAGGTGCTGGAGGCCTATCAGGAGCGGTTCCGCTTTATCATGGTAGACGAGTATCAGGACACGAATACGGCGCAGTTTAAGCTGGTGAGCCAGCTTGCTTCCAAATACGGAAACCTCTGCGTGGTCGGCGACGACGACCAGTCGATCTATAAATTCCGCGGTGCGAACATCGGCAACATTCTGAATTTTGAACACTTTTTCCCGGATGCAAAGGTCATCCGGCTGGAGCAGAATTACCGCTCAACGCAGAACATCCTGAATGCCGCGAACGCGGTCATTAAAAAGAATGTCGGCCGCAAGGACAAAACACTCTGGACAGCAAACGGCGAGGGCACGAAGATCCATTTCCGCCAGTTCCAGAACGGATTTGGCGAGGCGGACTACGTGGTCGACCGCATCAGCACGCTGGTGCTTCAGGGAAAAGCCGCTTATAAGGATTTTGCGGTGCTCTACCGGACCAATGCGCAGTCCCGTATGTTCGAGGAAAAATTCCTGTACGCGAATATTCCGTACCGGCTCGTGGGCGGAGTGAATTTTTATTCGAGAAAAGAGATTAAGGACGTGCTCGCTTATCTGAAAACGATCGGAAACGGCCGGGACGACCTTTCCGTGCAGCGCATCCTGAACGTGCCAAAGCGCGGCATTGGCAACACTACCATTTCGCGTGTGCAGCAATATGCGTCGCTGGAGCAGATCAGCTTTTTCGAGGCGCTGTGCCGGAACGGAGAAATCACAGAACTCGGGCGTAGCCGCGGCAAGCTGGAAGATTTTGTCAGCATGATTCGCGCATTCCGCGCCAAGGCAGAAGAATACTCGGTCCGCGATCTGATCGAGGATGTGCTCGACGTGACCGGCTACCGGAAAGAACTGGAGCTGGACGGCAGCGAAGAAGCAAAGGAGAGACTGGGGAATATTGACGAGCTTGTAAACAAAGCCGCCGCCTACGATGAAAACGCAGACGAGCCGTCGCTGTCCGGCTTTCTTGAAGAAGTAGCACTGGTGGCAGACATCGACGATGTCTCGAACGACGCGGAACGCGTGCTGATGATGACGCTGCACAGCGCGAAAGGACTTGAATTTCCGGTGGTATTTCTTGCCGGGATGGAGGACGGGATGTTCCCGAGCTATTTAAGCATCAACTCCGAGGACCAGGACGAACTGGAGGAAGAACGCCGCCTCTGCTACGTCGGGATCACCCGCGCAAAAGAGCAGCTGTATCTTACCGCAGCCAGAGAACGCATGGTGCGCGGCGAGATGCATTTCCACCGTGTATCCAGATTCGTTGAGGATATTCCGGAGGAATTGCTGGAGACAAATCAGAGAAAGCCGCGGTATGGCGCGGATATGAATGGGGCAGCCGGTATGCAATATGGTATGGGCGAAAATGCGGGAGCAGGTGTGCGGTCGGGACATGGCGCAGGCGGAAATATGGACGCGGCAGGCACCCAATATGGCTCTGGCGCTGGTTCTGCGGGAGCATTCGGATCGCGTGGAGGCTCCGGCCAGAACAATCCCGCTTCGGGCAATTCCCGTTTTGCGGCGGGGCAGGCTTACGGCTCGCGCCGCGCACGGAATG